>CABUTP010000197.1 GCA_902494545.1 uncultured Collinsella sp.
GGTTTTCGGCAAACCGCGCCTCCTGCGCCAAAACAAAAAACCATCCGAAAGGAGTATATAGTTATGAAAGCGATCGTTACCGTTGTGGGCAAGGACCAGGTGGGCATCATCGCCGGTGTGTGCAACACCCTGGCGGCCAGCCGCATCAACGTTCTGGACATCAGCCAGACCATCATGGAGGGCTACTTCACCATGATGATGGCGATTTGCTCGGTGCTCACCAAGCTTTCCGAGGAAGATTGTGCCGATGAGCGCCTGAAGACGCTGTGGAAGGACCTGAAAGAGTACGACGAGCGCATGTATCGTCGCGCTCGCTACGGCGTGGTCGGATTCTTTACCAACCTGCATGGACGAGCCGGAGACAAAACCACACTCGGCCTATACCATCTTGCCTCAAAGATCTTCAAATTCAACTAACTGTTGAGTAATCGCTGCTGATAGGTTGACTGGGCCCCTTGGCCTTTAGTTTGCTACTGCGAACAGTCCTGCTCGCACGGAAAGCACATTAAGTGCTTTCCGGCTCGTGCGGAACTTGTATCAAACTAAAGGCCAAGGGGCCTCTGCTATAAGAATCGATTGTCAGATTATTTGAATTTGAAGATCCTCGACGCGCGGTACACAGGGGCCTGGGCTGAAGGGGATCTTGTTGAGTAGGTTGCCCGGTGGAGCTTGGTTATGTTTGTCGCGAGTTCCGCACGAGCCGAAGAGCACTTAATGTGCTCTTCGTGCGAGCCAGGACTGTAGAGCAGCAAACATAACCAAGCCCCACCGGGCAACCGGACGAGCTAGTTTACTTTGCGGCGCCGGGGATGCCGTGGGAGGTTTTGGCGGTTTTGGCTCCGTTTACGATGGCGGTCTGTAGGGCCCTTACGGCGAGCATGCCCAGCAGGTCCAGGGGCACGGCGGCGCTTGCCTGGGCTCCCAGCTTGCCGCTGGCGAGGGTGTAGATGGTGTCGCCGTCGTTTGTGGTGTGCGTGGGGCGGATGGCGTGCGCATAGGCGTCTGCTGCCATCTGGGAGACCTTGGTAGCCTGCGCTTTAGTGAGCTCCACGTTGGTGACGATGCAGCTGATGGTGGTGTTGGTGCGGTCGAGCGGCATCTGCATGGAGCCGGCGGCGGCAAAGGCGGCGAGTTCCATGTCGACGATTTGGTCGCTATCGGCTGCGGCGCGCATGCCGGCGACCCATTCGCCAGTGGTCGGGTCGACGACGTTGCCGCAGGCGTTGACCGAGACCACGGCACCCACCTTAACAGGGCCGAGTGCCACGGCGGCAGCGCCTAGGCCAGCCTTCATGCAGGTAGCGGGGCCCATGAGCTTGCCCACGGTGGCACCAGTGCCGGCACCTACATTGCCCTGCTCGAGCGTTGCGGGGGTATTGTCGAGCGCCTCGCGCACGGCGGAGATGCCAGCCTCAATGTCGGGGCGTACGGTGGGGTCGCCAAAGGCGAGGTCGAAGATGCAGCTAGAGCACACGATGGGCACCTGCGTGGGGCCGACGGGAAGGCCGATGCCGCGGCTCTCGAGCTCGCGGGCGACGCCGCTTGCGGCCTCCAGACCAAAGGCCGATCCACCCGAAAGGCAGACGGCGTGGACCTTGTCCACGGTGTTCTCGGGACGCAGCAAATCGGTCTCGCGCGATGCCGGGGCGCCGCCGCGAACGTCAACGCCGCCCGTTGCGCCTTCGGTTGCCACAATTACGGTGCAACCGGTGCCGGCCTCCTCGTCCGTATAGTTGCCAAAGCAAAAGCCATCGACATCGCAAACGTCAATGGCCTCAAGCAGTGTATCCATGTTTTACTCCTATCGGTTTTCCGCCGGGCCTTATGCCCGGTCGGGATCCGTACGGTACGCCAAAATTGTAGGCGCTGGGGGATACCCAGCGCCAGATGCAATTACGATAGTTTTTGAATCGCGCGCGCGACGCGAGCGATGGGCAGGCCCACCACGTTGTAGAAGTCGCCCGAAATATCATGCACGAGCATGCGTCCGCCTGTGCCCTGAATGCCGTAGGCGCCTGCCTTGTCCATGGGCTCGCCCGAGGCGACGTAGCGCTCAATCTGCTCGTCGGTGAGCTCATAGAACGTCACGTCGGTCACATCGACAAACGACAGGCTCTCGGCAGCGTGTGGGGCGGTGGTGTCTCCGGCTCTAACGATGCAGACGCCGGTTGCGACCTGGTGCGTGCGCCCCGAGAGCTCGTGGAGCATGGTGCGGGCTTCGTCCTCGTTTGCCGGCTTGCCCAAAAGCTTGCCATCGAAGGTGACGATGGTGTCGGCTGCGATGGTCAACTCATTGGGCTCGGCGTGCTCGGCGGCAACGGCGGCAGCCTTAGCGCGAGCTAAGCGCTCGACAAGCGTAAGCGGGGTTTCGTCATCAAAAGGAGTCTCGTCGATGTCAGCGGGAATGACGCGGATGTCGTAGCCCGCTTCGCGCATCAACTCGATGCGGCGTGGTGATTGCGAAGCCAAAATCATAGCTGAATGCCCTCGGCAACCTTCTCGACAGCCTTGTCGCCGGCGAGCGTACGCAGCAGCTCAAGCGCAAAGGGGAGCGACTGGGCCATGCCGCTGGCGGTGATGATGTTGCCGTCGTGCGTGACCTTGTCGCCGGTATAGGCGCCCTCGGGGAAACTCTTCTCAAAGCCGGGGAAGCACGTGGCGTGGCGTCCCTCGAGTAGGTCAAGCTCACCCAGGATAAACGGCGCGGCGCAGATGGCGGCGACGTGCTTGGTCGCGGCGAAATCGCAGACTAAGTCGCAGACGCGCTGGTCGGCGCGCAGGTTGGTGGCACCGGGCAGGCCGCCGGGCAGCACGACGCAGTCGTACTCGTCAAAGTTAATCTCGTCAAAGAGTGCGTCGCAAGTTACGGGAATCTGCAGCGAGCTTACGACCTCGCGCGTGGGCATGATCGAGACGAGCGTGGCGCGCACACCGCCACGACGCATGACATCGACCATGGTCAGGCATTCAATCGTTTCAAAGCCATCGGCGGCAAGAACGGCAACGCTGGGCATAAGGGTTCCTTTCATAGGGCGGCATACAATTAGCCGTCTTATACCCCGATGACCCCCGCTTGCCACGCACCATTCCCCAATGATTTTGATCCCCGCCCCAGAAAATCATGCAGGGTGGATGTGTGTTGCGCACTAGGAGGGGCTTGCGGCGCGGCGATAAAATCTCGGCATCCGTCATCTTTCGCTACATGAGGAGCTGATTTGCGATGATAGGCCTTAGGGTATTCGATCTTCTTGTTTTGCTAGTTGTGTTTGGTGGTGTCGCGGCTGTCGCCTTTGCTGTTATCTTGAACAAGGAATCGTCGAACAAGCCTCAGCCTCCGCAGTCCAATCCGTACCAGCAAATGCCTCCCGCGCAGCAGGTCCCGCCGACGCAGCAGACGCCGACCGCGATTGATGATGCTCAGCCAGTTGAGCCTACTTATTTCTGTGCCCAGTGCGGGTCAAAGCTGGAGACAAATGCCTCCTTCTGCCAAAACTGCGGCGCTCCTGTCAACCATCAGTGATTTTTCTGGGGCGGGGATTAAATAATCATTCGGTA
>CABUTP010000198.1 GCA_902494545.1 uncultured Collinsella sp.
CGGCCGAGCTGACCGGCATGCATCCGCAGACTCTGCGCGTCTACGAGTCCAAGGGCCTGGTGAACCCCCAGCGCTCGGGCGGCAACACGCGCCTGTATTCGCGTGCCGATATCGAGCGCTTGGAGCTCATCAACCAGCTGACCGACGAGGGCATCAACCTTGCCGGCGTGGTGCGCATCCTCGATATGAAGGAGCGTGCCGAGGAGCGCGAGCGCGAGAACGAAAAACTCCGTGCCCGCGTGCGCCAGCTCGAGGACGAGCTGCACGAGTACAAGATGCAGAAGAAGATCACCGCCCTGGCCCCGCGCGACGGCTCAGTTAACCCCGAACAGGTCATGCGCAAGCTGCTGGGCGCGGGAACCGATTTGTAGTTACGCGGGATGCATTCGGGCAATCTGGCATTCAACTTCATGATCCCTTGGGGACGGAGGAAAACGGATCACTGGGTCAGGCCGACCCCCTCAGTGATCCGTTTTCCTCCGTCCCCAAGGGATCATTTTTGCCTGCTCACACCGGGCTCGTCCTTTACTTTACCGAGATAAAGTGAACGTGTAGATTCGTAACCCACTCGCAACCGTTCTATGGCACGATATTGAACGAATGTATGCTATGCGCCCAAATCTTTTGGGCAGAGTGGGAGACAGTATGGTCAAGCTGTACGAGGACGGCATCTACCTGCGCGGCGGCAGCGAGGTTGTGCCTGCGGCCGAGGCTGCCGAGCGCGGTATTACGCAGACGCCCGAGGATGCCAAGCGCGGCACCATCGCGTATTCGATCCTCCAGGCACACAACACGTCCGGCAACCCCGAGGCGCTCAAGATTCGCTTCGACGCCATGGCGAGCCACGACATTACCTTTGTCGGCATCATCCAGACGGCGCGCGCCTCGGGTATGGAGCAGTTCCCGCTGCCCTACGTGCTCACCAACTGCCATAACTCGCTGTGCGCCGTGGGCGGCACCATCAACGAGGACGACCACGTCTTTGGCCTCTCGGCTGCCAAGAAGTACGGCGGCATCTTCGTCCCGCCACACATCGCCGTCATCCACTCCTTTATGCGTGAGAACTTCGCCGGTTGCGGCAAGATGATTCTGGGCTCCGACTCGCACACCCGCTACGGCGCTCTGGGCACCATGGCCGTGGGCGAGGGCGGCGGCGAGCTGGCAAAGCAGCTGCTGCGTGACACCTACGATGTTGCCTATCCCGGCGTCGTCGCCATCTACCTTACGGGCGCCCCACGTCCCGGCGTCGGCCCGCACGACGTTGCGCTCGCCATCATCCGTGCCGTTTTTGCCAAGGGCTACGTCAAGAACAAGGTCATGGAGTTTGTGGGCCCCGGCATCGCGAGCATGACGACTGACTACCGCAACGGCGTCGATGTCATGACCACCGAGACCACCTGCCTGTCGAGCATCTGGGCCACCGACGAGGATACGCACGCGTTTTTGACCATGCATGGCCGCGGCGACGACTACCGCGAGCTCAAGCCCGCCGATATCGCCTACTACGACGGCTGCGTCGAGGTCGATCTGTCCAGCATCAAGCCCATGATCGCGCTGCCGTTCCATCCTTCCAACGGCTTTGAGATCGACGAGCTCAACGAGAACCTCGAGGACATCCTGCATGAGGTGGAGCTCGAGGCCGCCAAGATCGGCGAGGGCAAGACGCACTTTAGCCTGCTCGACAAGATCGTCGACGGCAAGCTGCACGTGCAGCAGGGCGTTATCGCCGGCTGCTCGGGCGGCAACTACGACTCCGTGGTCCAGGCTGCCCGCGTGCTCAAGGGCGCCAACACCGGCTGCGGCGAGTTCTCGCTGTCGGTCTATCCCACAAGCCAGCCCGTGGCGCTCGAACTTACGCGTCGCGGCTATATCTACGACCTTATGGAGGCCGGCGCGATTGTGCGCACGGCATTCTGCGGCCCGTGCTTCGGCGCCGGTGACACGCCTGCCAACAACGGTCTTTCGATCCGCCACACTACGCGCAACTTCCCCAACCGCGAGGGCTCCAAGCCGGGCAATGGCCAGCTGAGCGCCGTGGCCCTGATGGACGCCCGCTCCATTGCGGCGACGGCTGCCAACGGCGGCGTCCTGACGCCGGCGACCGACCTGCCCGAGGAGACTTGGGACGAGGCCTGCGAGTACGCCTTTGACGACGCGCCGTACAAAAAGCGCGTGTACTGGGGCTTTGGCAAGGCGGAGCCTGCCGACGAGCTGGTCGAAGGCCCCAACATCAAGCCGTGGCCCGCGATGGAGCCCCTCGGCGACGACATCCTGCTCAAGGTGTGCTCCAAGATCATGGACCCGGTCACCACGACCGACGAGCTCATCCCCTCGGGCGAGACGAGCTCCTTCCGCTCCAACCCGCTGGGCCTGGCCGAGTTTACGCTCAGCCGCCGCGATCCGGCCTACGTGGGCCGCTCCAAGGAGGTCGACGCCGTGGAGAAGCGCCGCGTAGCTGGCGAGGCCGCGGGCGACCTGGCGGCGCTCGATGCCGAGCTTGCTGGTGTGTTTGAAGCACTGGCCGGCGCGGGTGTCGCGGCCGATGCCAAAACGACCGAGTACGGCTCCATGCTCTATGCCAAGAAGCCAGGTGACGGTTCTGCCCGCGAGCAGGCAGCGAGTTGCCAGCGCGTAATTGGCGGTTTGGCAAACATCGTCCACGAGTACGCTACCAAGCGCTATCGCTCCAACGTGATGAACTGGGGCATGGTGCCCTTCCAGATGGAGGCCGAGCCCAACTTTGAGGTGGGCGACTACGTCTTTGTGCCGGGTATCCGCGCCGCGCTCGATGGTGACCTGAAGAACATCGCTGCCTACGTGGTACGTGCCGAAGGTGCGGTCGAGCAGATTGAGCTCTACATCGCCGATATGACGGCAGAGGAGCGTGCCATCGTCAAGGCCGGCTGCCTGATCAACTACAACAAGTTCAAGGCCGCTGCCGAGTAACGCACTTAATTGTCCGCCCAGGGCTTACCCTTTCCCGCCCGCTCACGCGCTTCGCGAGGGTCGCGTTCGGGAAAGGATAAGCCCCGGGCTACATTTCTGCGTTCTCGTTGGGTCTTGAGGGACGCTAATAAATAGACCTGCTTGATGCCGCCTCTTTTTATTGGGGCGGCTTCTTTGTTGGACCACCACAATGGGGACAGGCACCTTTGTGGTGGTCCGCGGTTTGTCTCGTTCTGTAACAGGTAGACCCTTATTTGCCGAGTAGTTGTTACAGATTTAGATAAACGGGAACTGCTGAACATTTCGTCTCGATCTGTAACATCTGAGGTCCAAAACGGCAGCTAGATGTTATAGATCGAGATGGTGAACGTCGGGGCCGAAGATCATCACAAAGGCTCCTGTCCCCTTTGTGGTGGTGGGGGCGAGCTCGATGCTGCCGCGCTCGCTGAACGACATTCTAATGAGCGTCTCTACAGGATTTCATCCGGGCTGGCGGGTTTGGTTGTTTTGGGGATGCCGAGTTTGGATGACGCGAAATCGTCAACATTGTCCTTAATTCCGTCTTTGGTGTAGACAGTGACCATATAGGTGCTGTGTCCGAATTC
>CABUTP010000199.1 GCA_902494545.1 uncultured Collinsella sp.
CCCCCCCCCGATCGTGAGTCCGCGTCTTTTCAGGCGCTCCAGCTTCATCCCGGAAGGCATGAGGCGCCAAATGATGCTATCGAGTATTGACATCAATACCTCCAGATCTGCGCAATTTCGTTTCGCTTGCGCATCAAGCGAATCAACTCCTGTGAATGCATTTCCTAATGGCCCGCTTGACGGATTTCGGAACGAGCGAGCGGGCGAATTGCTCGGCTTCCCTCAACCGCAGCGCCTCCACGACCCCGTTACGGGACAGCGTCCGCCCCATAGCGGCACGGGCGGCGCGGTCGAATCCTGATCCAGAGGCATACGCGCTGAGGAACACAGGCCTACCGGCATGGCGCACGGACGGCTCTTTCAGCTGTCTTTCATAGAGGAACGCCTCGTCAGGGTTCCGCCTCTCAGCCTCGATTCCGAATTCGGCCAAGTGCGCAAGCAAGCGCTGGCCCTTCGGAGTGGACACGATGGCGCACGACACCTTTTCCGCCTTGCCTGACTTTTGACCGTGCCGTCCGTAACCGCTGAAGTCGCCAATCGTCAGGTCGCCGGCCCTCTGCCCACGGGCATACCTGCACGAGTAGCAGTTCTCTCGGTACGTGAGGGCCGAATGGTAGCCGACCTGATAGGCGTCGTTGCTTCTCGGCCCCTTTTTGTAAAAAAGACCTTGAGTATCGCTTAAAGTTAGGCAAAACTTCGAAGTTTCGAAAACTGGGTCGCGGAAGCTGAGCGCAGATGCAGTCCGTCCGCAACTCCCCTCTATCCCTCCAACGTGACCTCCGAGATAGGCCGATGGACATACACCGTGGCAGATTATGTCGACGGTCGTTAGGCCGTCCTCCAGCCTCTCGCCGACGAAGGTCCTCAGTGCGGAAACCTGGCAGGGAAGCCCGATGAAGAGCACGCCCTCCCCGTTTCTGAGCTGCTTTTTCGCGTTCTCGAAGACACCCGACATGTCGGACTCGACGTACTTGGAGTTCTTGCACCTCTGAATATCCGATTCGCCGGCCAGCTCGATGAAGCGGAATGCGTAGAGATCGTCCGCGGGCACGCCGTAGCAGTGGACGCCCCTTGAAAGCGCCCACCGGTAGCATGCCGAAGCGATTCCCCCCGACGCGGACGTGCGGCGGTCGCCGGCGTCGGTTTGCCACGCGGCAAACACATCATCCGACTTTGCATGAAGAACGCCATCTGCCAAGAGATGGCAGGACTTTTCACAGGCACCGCATCCGATACACGCATCCCCGTCGATCGACGGTGTCCGAACTCCCACAGAATCCGGTTCCAGCGTGATGCAGCCCTTTGGGCATGCTGCGGCACATGCCCCGCAGCCGGTGCAACAGTCTTTATCGGCTAGCCTCGGCGTCGTCATAGAGTCACCATGTCTTCCAGGATGGCGATTGATTCTTCTCTGAAACTGGAGATACTCTCCTGCACATGGGGCCAATCGATTGGGGGTAGTTCCGCGCCGTTGGTTCCGTCACCGCATCGATCGAGAACACCGAGTCGCTTGGCGAGAGAGAGCACGCGGGTGCTGTGGCACCTGGTGTAGAATCGCATGTCCCTTTCATAGTAAAGCGAGAATAGCATCCCGTGGTAGGATGCGGTGAAAACGGTATCTGCAGATTTGACCAGGCCGAGAAAATCGGATAGCGAGGCGGGCTTGACATTTTCCACGCCGTGCGCGGGACGGTAGTAGTTGATGAACTTTACATCAAGCCCATGGCGCGCGGCATACGCGCGAGCATCCCGCAGGCAACTCCCATCGGGAGAATCGAAGTACACAAGAACATAACTACCATTGATGGGTTTGGGCTGAACGATGCCATCCCATTCAGCAGCAGTTAAAAGCATTGTAGGATCGCAAACAAGGTCCGCTTGTTTGTCGGAAATCCGCTTTACCCAGTCAACAGCATCATCTTCTCTAACTGCGATTCGCTCCATCCTGCAAAGGAGCCGCGCGATCTCCACGTCATCGGAACGCTGCTCATAACCGCCTACAGAAGATGCGAACGCAACCTTCTTGGTTTTTTCCCCAGCAAAATCAAGGAAGTAAGTACGATCATTCTCGGTAATGTCCCTGCCCCAGATAATATCGGAACCGGCAACGACGATGTCATACTCATCGGAAGCCGAGGATATATCTTCGGGAAAATAAGGACGGGAGAACGACATATTCTCGTTAGCAAAGACACCGAGGGCGCGCTTCTTCCTATTGATTCCAGGACCAAGCAGCAACCTCTTTGCAAGATCTTTCGGTCCGTTAATCTTGTTTTCGAGCCCCTCTCGAGCCTCGATCGCGGGACAGCGATAGTCTATCACTTCGCATTCGCAGCCCAGATCTGCAATTTTACGATACAAGCCGTACGTCTGAAGGTACGAGCCGAAGTTAGTGGATCTGTGAAAAGTGACGATTCCGACTTTAGGCATGTTTTTTCCTATCTTTAAATTCACCGATGAGTGCGATGGCCGAGCTTCGGTTTATGGCCACCGAGAAGGTAAGGCAAAGGCCGAGGCAGATGCAGTTAGCTGCGACGCCCCCGATGAAATATGCGGCGGCGGTGGCTCCGGCGAGGACAAATGTCGAAACGAGGACTCTAGCGTCAAGGCCAACATGCATGTGCCTGCGCTCGATATCAACCACGCGCATGACGGCAACGAGGCCGTAGCCGATAATGGTCGAGACGGGAGCGGCGTAAACTCCGAGCGGCCCCATCAAGGCGACTAGGGACACGATACTGACGATGGCCGAGACGATCGTCGCCTCCATGACCTTACGCGACTCGTTATTCACGAGATAGATGGGACTCACGAGACCTGTGAAGAGATTGGCGTAGACGGCCACCATGTAAAAGGGGACGAGGCCGTAAGCATCGGAAAACTTGGCGTTCACCATTATCGGCCACAGGAAGGGCATGACGGCAAGAATGAGTAGAAATAAAGCGGAGAAGAATCGGACCGTGACGTCGACCGTCCGGCGAATGAAGTCTTCTCCATCCTCGTCGCGGTAGTGGAGAATTACCTGCTCCGTCCAGGAAGCGTTGAAGACGCTGAAGACCGTCGAGTAAATCGTCGAAAACTTGTTGGCGACCGATATCAAACCGTTCGCGGCGGTGCCCAGCGCCGTCGCGACAATCACGCGGTCGGCAGACTGAAGCGCCCACCAGGAAATCTCGTTTGGCATGAGGGGCAGAGCGTACCTGGTAAGGTCTCTCGCCCGAGAGACCGACCAAAGCGACGGCCTGAAATATCGCCACGGACACGTTCTCAAAGCGATGACACCGGTGCCAAAAAGTGGTCCGAGGCAGCACGAGAGCATCATTCCATCGATGCCCATCGAGAATCCGACAAGGAGCACGACATTGAGAACGACGGTAAGGGACGCCGAGACGAAGCTGCCAAGGGCGTAGGTGACGTTGTCGCCGATACCCCTGGCCGTGTAGAGGGCGAGCTGCAGCGCGACGTTGACCAGAACATAGGGCAGCAGGACCCACTTGTAGGGCGAGGTGATAAAAGGCGCGGCCACGAAAAATACGACAGCATAGATGAG
>CABUTP010000200.1 GCA_902494545.1 uncultured Collinsella sp.
CTTGAGGGCACGGTGGCAAGCGTTCCGCCCACCGGCGGCCGCAAGCATCCCCAGCAGGAGCTGCTGCAGATCGACACGACGAACATCCTGTTCATCTGCGGCGGTGCCTTTGTGGGTCTGGATAAGATCATCGCCGATCGCGTGGGCAACAAGGGCGTGGGCTTTAACTCCGAGATCGCCGGCCCCACCTCGGTCGACGAGAACGATCTGCTTCGTCAGGTGCTCCCGCAGGACCTCAACGCCTTTGGCATGATTCCCGAGTTCGTGGGCCGTACGCCCGTCGTCACCCAGACGCAGGCGCTCGACGAGGACGACCTGGTGTCGATCCTGACCGAGCCCAAGAATGCCGTGGTGCGTCAGTACCGCAAGATGTTCCAGCTCGAGGACGTTGAGCTTGAGTTTGAGGACGCGGCTCTGCATGAGATCGCCCGCATGGCGCTTGCCCGCAAGACCGGCGCCCGCGGCCTGCGCGCCATCTGCGAGGACGTGCTGCAGCAGACGATGTTCGACCTCCCCAGCGAGGAAGGCGTTGCCAAGGTCGTCGTAACCGAAGCGGCCGTCAAGGGCGAAGAGCAGCCCCAGCGCATCTACGGGTAAATAGCTTGAATTCAGGCCCCGCGGCAACCACCGCGGGGCCTGCCTTTTAGGGGCAGGTTTATCTTGGTCGGTTTTTATATGGGCAAATGTCGTTTCCCCTGATAAAACCTACCAAAATAAACCTGTCCCTTTTCGGCAGGTATGCCTGTGCTATTCTGTGAGATTGTCAAGTTAGTACCTTCAGACTGAAGTAATCGATACCTAAGGCGTGTCCGCCTGCTTGGTTTTCGTAGATTCCGCACGAGCCGAAGAGCACTAAATGTGCTCTTCGTGCGAGCCAGGACCTGACCGAGCGAAAACCAAGCAGGCGGACACGCCGGCGGGACAGGGAGAGATATATGGAAGAAATGCCCAAGAACTACGATCCGTCGACTAACGAGCCGGCGATCCTGCAGAAGTGGCTTGACGGCGGCTACTACAAGCGCCGTGAGGGCGTGGGCGACTGCACCGTCACCATTCCGCCTCCCAACGTGACCGGCAAGCTCCACATGGGTCACGCCACCGACGACTCCATCCAGGACGCCATCATCCGTATGGCCCGCATGCGCGGCAAGTCCACGCGCTGGGTGCTCGGCACTGACCACGCCGGTATCGCCACGCAGACTAAGGTCGACAAGAAGCTCAAGAGCGAGGGCATCAGCCGCCTGGAGATCGGTCGCGACAAGTTTGTCGACGCCTGCTGGGACTGGACCCATGAGTACGGCGGCATCATCGTCGAGCAGATCAAGCGCATGGGCTGCTCCGTCGACTTTGATAACGAGCGTTTCACCATGGACGAGGACTATGCCCAGGCCGTGCGCAAGGTCTTCTGCGACTGGTACCACGACGGCCTGATCTATCGCGGCAAGCGCATCGTCAACTGGTGCCCCAACTGCACCACCGCTATCTCGGACGACGAGGCCGAGTACAAGGACGAGAAGGGCCACCTGTGGCACCTGCGCTACCCGCTGACCGAGCCGGTCAACGGCCAGGACTACATCGTCGTCGCCACCACGCGCCCCGAGACCATGCTCGGCGACACGGGCGTTGCCGTCTCCCCGAAGGACCCCGAGAAGGCCGCCTTTGTGGGTAAGACCGTCAAGCTCCCCATCGTCGACCGAGAGATCCCCATTTTTGAGGATTGGCACGTCGACGCCAACTTTGGTTCCGGCTTCGTTAAGGTCACCCCGGCCCACGACCTCAACGATTACGCCATGGGTCAGGCTCACGACCTGCCGCAGATCAACATTTTCGATGAGCACGCGGTGGTCGTTGAGGGCTATGGCGAGTTCACCGGCATGACCCGCGAGGAGTGCCGTGAGGCCGTCATTAAGTGGTTTGAGGAGCACGACCTGCTCGACCACGTCGAGGACCACGACCACTCCGTCATGCACTGCTACCGCTGCGACGCCGCGCTTGAGCCGTGGCTGTCCGAGCAGTGGTTTGTTGCCGTCGACAAGCTCAAGGGGCCGGCGCTCGACGCCGTCAACTCCGGGAAGGTCACCTTCCACCCCGCGCGTTGGACACAGACCTACACTACCTGGATGGAGAACCTTAAGGACTGGTGCATCAGCCGTCAGCTGTGGTGGGGCCACCGCATCCCCGTGTTCTACTGCGAGGACTGCGGCTGGGAGGACGCTCTGACCGAGGACACCGACGTGTGCCCCAAGTGCGGCGGCCATCACGTGCATCAGGACGAGAACGTGCTGGACACCTGGTTCAGCTCGCAGCTGTGGACCTTTGCCACGCAGGGCTGGCCGCAAAAGCCGGAGCTGCTCGAGGGCCATCATCCCACGACGGCGCTCGTCACCGCGCGCGACATCATCGCGCTGTGGGTCGCCCGCATGGTCATGAGCTCGCTGTACTTCCTGGACGAGGTTCCATTTAAGGACGTCGTCATCTACCCGACGATCCTGGCCAAGGACGGCAGCCGCATGTCCAAGTCCAAGGGCAACGGCGTTGACCCCATGGACCTTATCGGTATGTACGGTGCCGATGCCATGCGCTTCAACCTGCTTACGCTGTGCACCAACAACCAGGACGTCAAGTTTGACGCGAACATCGACAAGAAGACCAAGAAGCTCATCGACAGCCCGCGCACCGAGCAGGCCAAGTCGTTTGTGACCAAGATCTGGAACGCCAGTCGCTTCCTGCTTATGAACATGGAGGGCTACACGCCCGGCGAGCCCGTCGTGGAGACGCCGGCCGACGCCTGGATGTTCAGCCGCCTGGCCAAGGCCGTGAAAATGGTTACTGAGGGCATCGAGAACTACACCTTTGGCGACATGGCCCGCGGCGTGCAGCAGTTCTTCTGGAACGAGGTCTGCGACTGGTACGTCGAGGTCACTAAGGCTCGTCTGAAGGGCGAGGGCCGTCTGCAGGCTCAGCGCAACCTGATCTTTGTGCTCGACACCTCCATTCGCCTGATGCACCCGCTTATGCCGTTTGTTACCGAGGAGATCTGGGACAACATGCCTGCGAGCGTGCTCGATCTGGACGCCGAGGGCAACGTTGACCGCGCCGAGGCGCTCATGATCGCCAAGTGGCCCGAGCCCGCCGACTACGCCAAGTATGTCGACGAGGACGCCGAGCGCGCGTTTGAGCTGTGCCGTACCGTCGTGTCTGCCGCCCGTGCCACGCGCTCGCGTTACCGCTTGAGCCCCAAGGCCGAGCTCGACGTGGTCGTGCGCGCCGGTGCCGAGGACATCGAGAAGCTCGAGAGCCTGCGCTCGACCATCGAGCCGCTTGCCAACACCTCCTCGCTGGTCATGGGTACCGATGTTGAGAAGCCGGCTGCGAGCATTGCCGTTGTCGATAGCGGCGTCGAGGTCTTTGTGGTGCTCGAGGGCAAGGTTGACCTTTCGGCCGAGAAGGCACGCCTGGTGAAGGAGATTGCCGCGGCCCAGATGGAGCTCGCCGGCTGCGAGAAGACGCGCGCCAACGAGGGCTTTGTGGCCAAGGCCGCGCCTGCC
>CABUTP010000201.1 GCA_902494545.1 uncultured Collinsella sp.
CGTGAGATGCGTGTAGATATCCGTCGTGGACAGGAACGAATGACAAAGCAGCTCTTGAACCGAGCGCAGATCCGCGCCGCCCTCGAGCAGGTCGGTCGCAAAGGTGTGGCGCATCGCATGCGGCGCGATGTCGGCCGGAATACCGGCGCACGTCGCCAGCATATGGAACCGTCGTCTGAGCATAGCGGCACTCATGCGGTTGCCGCGCACAGATATCAACAGCGGATGGGGGCCGTTTGCGGCATCGCGACGCTTTGCCTGCGCAAGCAGCGCCGGTCTCCCCTCCTCGACATAGGTACGCGTCGCCTCGAGTGCTCGACGATACAGAGGAACGATGCGCTCTTTGCTCCCCTTGCCCCATAGCCGCAGCGTGCGCTCGGACCATAAGATGGATTCCACGTTAAGCGCCGCAAGCTCTGAGATGCGGGCACCCGAGGCATAAAGCAGCTCGAGCATCGCCGCATCGCGCAGTCCCGCGGGCGTCGAGATATCAGGCGTCTTGAGCAGCGCCTCGACCTGCTGAGTCGTAAGGACACCCGGCAGGTCGCGCGGCAGCTTGGGCGACGCGATCGCCGAGACCGCATCACCCTCGACAATCCCCTCGGCAGCCATCCAACGATAGAGCGACCGAATAGCCGACAAATGTGCCGCAAGAGTGCGAGGCGCCACCTGCTCGCGCGAAAGCTCGGCCAAATACGCGCGGACGGTACGCACGTCGGCCATACGCGCATCGACACCCGTACGCTCGCACCAGGCAGCAAAGCGCTCCAACCGCGATCCATAGGCAGTCACCGTATTGGGAGAGAGCCCCTCGACACGTGCGATATAGGCGATAAACGAGTCGACGGTATCGTACAGGTCAAAGGCTATGACCGGTCGCCTCCAAACAAGTCGGAACGCGTGGCCAAGTAGGCATCGAGGGCCTCGAGGGCGCGATCCGCATATGCCTGGTAGCGGTCGCGCTTACTGCGGCGCTTGCCGTCCTCGAGCGGCGGCACTAGGCCAAAATTGACATGCATGGGCTGGTAGCCCACGGTTGCCGGATCGGTCGCATAGCCCACGAGCGCACCCAGGGCGCCCACGCGAGGAAGCTCCACAGAAGCCGCACCGATAGCCTCGGCATAGGTGTTAAGCGCAGCAAGCAGCCCGGTCGCCACGGCCTCCATATAGCCTTCGGTGCCGGTAATCTGACCGGCGAGGCGCACACCCGTGCCAGGCACGGCAAAGGTGCCGTCAAGAACATGTGGCGCATCGACAAAGGTATTGCGGTGCATGACGCCATAACGGAAGAACTCGGCATTCTCCAGACCGGGAACCATATGGAAGACACGCTTTTGTTCGCCAAAGGTCAGGTTGGTCTGGAAGCCCACCAGGTTGTAGGCGGTCTTCTCCTTGTTCTCGGCGCGCAGCTGAATCGCCGCCCAAGGGCGACGTCCGGTACGCGGGTCGGTGAGGCCGACGGGCTTCATGGCGCCAAAGCGGATGGCATCCTTGCCAGTGCGGGCGACTTCCTCGGCAGGCTGACAGGCCTGGAACAGGTCACCACCCTCAAAGTCCTTGAGCACCACGCGATCGGCGGTGGTGAGTGCCTCAATAAAGGCCTCGTACTCCTCCTTGTTGAGCGGAGCGTTGAGATAGTCGCCGCTCCCCTGCTCCTCATAGCGCGACTGCGAGAACAGCACGTCCATATCGAGCGTGGAGGCATCGACGATTGGCGCGGCAGCGTCAAAGAACGCCAAGGCGTCGCCACCGACGAGCTTCATGACCTCTTCGCTCAATGCCGGAGAACACAGCGGGCCCGCGGCAATGACCACGTGGCCCTCGGGAATCTGCGTGACCTCGCCATGCACGACCTCGATATTGGGTCGGGCGGCAACCTCGGCCTCGACAAGCTCGGAAAACTTGACGCGGTCGACCGCCAGGGCACCGCCAGCGGGAACGGCCGCGCGATGGGCGCAATCGAGCAAGACCGAGCCCATGCGCTCGAGCTCGGCCTTAAGCAGGCCAGCAGCAGAATCCGGACGGGTTGACTTAAACGAATTTGAGCAGACGAGCTCGGCCAGGTGGTCGGTATGGTGGGCCGGAGAGCTCACCTGGGGGCGCATCTCGCACAGCTTTACGGCAAACCCGCGATCTGCCAGCTGGATCGCACATTCCGAACCCGCCAGACCGCCACCGATAACCGTCACCTGATCGAACTGCATCTGCAAACACCTTTCTAATTGACACGCTTTCCATTGTGACCGAAGGGCGTCTGAGCGTGAAGCGCAAACTTTGAGGGCGCATACCTTCCATCCATCATGCGCTCGATAAGTCCCTCGAGCTCGAGCGAGCCCAAGAGCTTGAGCACGCCGACAGCATCAAGCGAGACGAGCGCGGCAATGTCGTCGACCTTGAGCGGCGAGGCGATAAGCGCGTGCATCACGGTCTGCTGTGTTGGGTCCAGATCGGCGATGCCAGGTGCATCGGGACGCGAGTAGCGCAGCGTGCCGTAGATGCGCGAGATGGCCATTTCGATTGATTCCTCGTCGATGATGCAGCAGGCACCGTTAGCGATGAGATAGTTGGTCCCGCGCGACTCGGGCGAAAGGATGGAGCCCGGCACCGCAAGGAGCTCTCGTCCCAAGTCCATAGCGGCCTCCGCCGTGGAGAACGTACCCGAGGGCATGCCCGCCTCGGATACAAAGAGCGCCTGCGACAAGGCGGCGATTACGCGGTTGCGCCGCGGAAAGGCGAACTTACGCGGTCCCATGCCCCACGGCGAAATGGACACGACCGCGCCGCCCGTATCGAGCGTGCGCGTGATGAGGCCGGCGCTCGAGCGTGGATAGACAACGTCGGCGCCGGTCCCCAGTACCACGATGTGTTTGCCCCCGGCGTTGACCGCAGCCCAACCCGACGCCTGGTCGCAGCCGACCGCACCGCCCGAGACCACCGTCACTCCCGCCTCGACCGCCACCTTGGCCGCAAGTTCTGCCACGGCAAGACCGTACGGCGATGCCTTGCGTGCACCGATGATGGATAGCGCAGGCGTCGATAGCACGGCGGGGTCGCCACGCACATAGAGCGCCTGGGGCACATCCGGGAGCTCCAAAACGGTCTCGGGAAACAACGCATCACCGGGATGCAGCTCGAAGGTCCCCTCGCCCATTATTGGTCCCTCCTTCCCTGGTACATCGCCGCCTCGAGCACGTGATCCTGCGTCACCCGTTCGCTTTCGGCAACATCGGCGATCGTGCGTGCGATGCGTACCAGGCGCACGATGCCGCGCCCCGTGAGATGTGTGCGCTTCGACAGGCCGAGCACGCATTTCTCGGCAGCCTCATCAAGCCCAAAGGTCGAAACGACGCCGTCAATGGAGCGCGACTCATCTTCCTCGGCCTTGGTGTCCGCATCGTCCATACGGGATTCACGCCAGGCGCGAAAGGCGCGCCCACGCACGACGTAATCGCGCAGCTCGGCCGATGACATACCCTCCGCGCCCTCAATGATCACCTGAGGGTCGGGGCGGGTCACGTCGATCATCATGTCGATC
>CABUTP010000202.1 GCA_902494545.1 uncultured Collinsella sp.
GCATTAATAATATGGGGAACCGCCCCATATTTCAACACCTTTCCCCACCCCTTCCCCCACCCCACCCCACCACTCCACCCCCAATATGTTGTAAAACACCCCCGAGCATATGTTCGAAAACACAATATGTTGTGTTTGCAGCAAAGGCGGGATGCCACCTGTAGAACCACGCCCGCGAACCTCAACCTTCAAGTTGACCTTGAGGCGATTTTTACGTCCCTTTACACGCCGTTCACATCGCCCCCAAACTCCCCCACCCACGGTACACACGGCCCACCAACGCGTCGGTGTCTGGCGAAAAATGGGACGGGCCCCAGATTGCCCATGTGCGCAAAAGTGCGTCTCGGCAATCTGGGGCCCGTCCCCTTTAATATTTATAAATATGCAGGTCAGCGAGGTGCTAGCGATGTGCCAACGGATGCGCCGCCAGATAGACCTCGGTCAGTTGCGTGCGGTCGACATGCGTGTAGACCTGCGTGGTCGAAATATCGGCATGGCCCAAAATCTCCTGCAGCACACGCAGGTCGGCACCGCCCGCGAGCATGTGGGTGGCAAAGGAGTGGCGCAGGGTGTGGGGATGGAGCCCAACCAGCCCCACCTGGCGCCCATACCGCTCGCATATCGCATGCACGGCCTGGCGCGACAGGCGACGTCCGTTCTTATTTAAAAAGACCGCCGAGGTCTCCATCCCGTGAGCATGCGCGGCCAGGAGAGTGCGCCCGTCACCTATATAGTGTGTCAGGGCGCGAGCCGCGCTTCCCACCAACGGGGCCAGACGCTCCTTGGAGCCCTTACCGCGCACCAGGACAAACCCGTCATCAATATGGATATCGCCCACATCGAGCCCAACCAGCTCACTCACGCGCAAACCGCATCCGTAGAGCACTTCCAAGATGGCATGATCGCGCAGCCCCATCTCGCCCTCGGGAAAGTCTTGATCGAGCAGTGCCGAGACATCCTCCGCCGAAAGGTATTCCGGCAGGCGATCTGCCTTTTTGGGCAGGCGCAACGCCGCCGTCGGGTTTTGGGCCACGGCCCCATCGCGCACCAAAAAGGCATGCAGACCCTTCACGGCAGCAAGCGCGCGCTCCACCGAGGCGTCGGAATAGCCTCCGTCGCGGCGATCGGCAACAAAGCCCTCCACGACCTGACGGCTCACATCTTCAAACGACGCAATGTCAGCCCGCTCCAGATAGGCGCAGTACGTCGTCAGGTCACGACGGTAGGCCGCAATCGTATTGCGCGCCAAACCCCGCTCGACCGCAAGGTAATCGAGATACTCCCCCGCCACCACAGCGAGCGACGAGGGAGTAGCTTCGGTATGTTCTTGGTTCTCCGGCACCCTTAGTCCGTAGCGAGGTTCTTGGGCGTCACCTGCAGACGGTCGACACCCTCGTGCTGGCCAATCGAGGCGCGCACGAACTCGCGGAACAGCGGCTGCGGGTTGGTCGGACGGCTCTTGAACTCGGGATGAGCCTGAGTGGCCACATACCACGGATGTACGTCGCGCGGCAGCTCGACCATCTCGACCAGACGCTCGTCGGGCGAAAGACCCGAGATTACCAGACCGGCGTCCTCGAGCTGGTCACGGAAGGCGTTGTTGAACTCAAAACGGTGACGGTGACGCTCGTAGACGAGCTCCTCGCCATAGGCCTCGCGCGCGAGGGAATCGGCGGCGAGCTTGCACGGATAGGCACCCAGACGCATGGTGCCGCCCTTCTCGGTCACGTCCTCCTGCGAGCTCATCAGGTCGATGACACTATACGGGCCATCAGGATCGAACTCGGAAGAGCTGGCGCCGGCAAGGCCGACGACGTTGCGGGCAAATTCGCACACGGCCACCTGCATACCCAGGCAAATGCCCAGATACGGAATCTTGTGCTCGCGGGCGAACTCGGCCGCGAGGATCTTGCCCTCCAGGGCGCGCTTGCCAAAGCCGCCAGGGACCAAGATGCCCGAGGCGTCACCCAGGACCTCGGAGACGTTCTGCTCGTCGAGGCTCTCGCCATCGACCAGCTGCACGTCAACGTGGCGATCGTAGAACACGCCCGCGTGGTGCAGGGCCTCGATAACCGACAGGTAGGCATCGGGCAGCTGCGTATACTTGCCCACGACGGCGATCTTCACCTTGTCGGCGTGCTGGTTGGCATGGTTCTGCTTGCGCAGGAACTCGTTCCACTGACTCATGTCGCGCTCACGCGGGTCCAGACCCAGGCGCTCGCAAATGCGCAGGTCAAAGTCCTGCTCGGCAAGCAGCTGCGGAACATCGTAGATGCTCGCGCAGTCCTCGTTGGTAAAGACGCAGTCGGTGTCGACGTCGCAGAAGCTTGCGATCTTGCCGCGGATGGCATCGTCGATATGGTGATCGGAGCGCAGAACGATAATATCGGGCTGGATGCCAAAGCTGCGGAGCTCCTTGACGGAGTGCTGCGTCGGCTTGGTCTTGACCTCGTGGGCGGCGGCGATATAGGGAACGAGCGACACGTGGATGTAGCAGACGTTCTCGGGGCCGGCCTCCTTGCGATACTGGCGGATGGCCTCGACAAACGGCTGCGACTCGATGTCACCGATGGTGCCGCCCAACTCAGTGATGACCACGTCGGAGCCGGTCTGCTCCTCAATACGACGGAACTTATCCTTAATGGCGTTCGTGACGTGCGGAATCACCTGCACGGTGCCGCCCAAAAAGTCACCGCGACGTTCACGGGCGATCAGGCTCTTATAGATGGCACCAGTCGTAAAGTTGGAATCGCGGGTCAGGTTCTCATCAATAAAGCGCTCGTAGTGGCCCAGGTCCAGATCGGACTCGTAGCCGTCCTCGGTCACAAAGACCTCGCCATGCTGGAACGGGCTCATGGTGCCGGGGTCGACGTTCAGATACGGGTCGGCCTTTTGCATCGTTACCTTGTAGCCGCGCGACTTGAGCAGACGGCCCAGCGAGGCCGCGGTAATACCCTTGCCCAGAGACGAAACCACGCCGCCGGTCACGAACACATGCTTGGTCATATTGAGTTACCTGCGCTTCCCGTAGAAGTTGTTTATCCACATCTTACGGGTCTTCATTGTAATACTCGCGCCGCGGACCGTTCGCAATTTTTCTCGCATGCGATTGCATTTCTCAATCTTGAAACAAAACGCCGCCCAGTTTCCCAGGCGGCGTCGCTATGGCAAGGGTTACATGCTGCTATCGATCAGCAGCCTCGTCCTCAAGCATTTCTTGAACGAGCATGCCGGTACGGACGCCCTCAAGATACCACTCGCCACGTTCGGTGAGGCAAATGCCATTTGCAAGCTGACCGCCGTCGTCGCTATAACGCGAGACGACATCAATCATGCCTTCGGAATCCAAGCGATCGATTGCGGCGCGGGCACGATACGGCGAAACCCCCACGCGCTCGGCAAGCGTTTTGCGCGAGAAACCATACGGCCCGCCATTGTCTTCGGTTTGCTGGTCGATCTCCATCAACACCAGCACCTCGACACGCTTCATATCGTTGACACTCGCACGACCCTTGCCCGCCATAGCAGCCTCC
>CABUTP010000203.1 GCA_902494545.1 uncultured Collinsella sp.
AGGCTACGCCCAGGCAGGCGTAGGGCAAAAGCTCAGTCTCGCGGTTGGGCGCGATTGCGGCATAACCGGCAATAAAGGCAAACGATGAGCCCAAAAATGCCGGCACCTTACCGCGCGACAAGAAGTGGAACAGCAGCGTACCCAAGCCGGCAAACAAAAGCGTCGCCGAAACCGAGAGACCGGTGAGCACGGGCACCAGCACGGTGGCGCCAAACATGGCAAACAGGTGCTGCAGACCGAGCAGGAACATGCGCGGGCGGCCAAGCGACGATGCATCGTAGATGGCATCGGTGACGGCGGGCGTCGAGGACTGGGACATGGATGTCCTTTCGAATGGAAGGGCGATCAGGCATATCGGATAACCTGCCCGAACGATACGATCCGAACCATTGTACGCGATACACTATGCCTCGCACGCGCCGCCACCTGCAAACACTAGCGCTATTTCCAAACGCGCTCGGCAATGCGCTTGACCAGCGCGATCTTTGCCCATTGCTCATCCTCGGTCAGCTTGTTGCCAATCTCGCAGCTGGCAAAGCCGCACTGAGGCGACAGATACAGGTTCTCGAGCGGCACGTACTTTGCGGCTTCACGGATGCGCTCGACGATAACATCCTCGTTCTCGAGCTCTGCCGCCTTGGTGGTTACCAAGCCCAGCACGACCCTCTTGCCCGGGGCAACGTACTTGAGCGGCTCAAAACCGCCGGCGCGCGGCGTATCGAACTCCAGGTAAAATGCATCGACATCCTCGTTTGCGAACAGGTACGGCGCGATGGGGTCATAGCCGCCCTCGAAGGCATAGGTAGAATGGTAGTTACCACGGCACACGTGCGTGTTAATGACCAGGTCGTCGGGCTTGCCCTCGATGGCGGCGTTGTTGAGCGCCACGCCCAGCTCGCTCACCTTTTGCAGGTCGACCGGGCTCATGCCGGTTTTGGCGACAAAATCGGTATCGCAGTAGATGCCCCAGGTGCAGTCATCAAACTGGATGTTGCGGCAGCCTGCTGCGTACAGGTCGGCGATCACCGTGCGATAAGCGGCTGCGATGGCGTCGGCAAGTTCCTCATCGGTCTTATAGACAGCGCGCAGGCTCTCCTGCTGGCCGTCGCAGCGGTCGAGCGTGACTTCGGAGAACGTCTGGATCGGCGCCGGAATGGTTTGCCGCGCGACCTGGCCCTCCCCCTCGAGCGCCTTGACAAATTTAAAGTGCTCGACGAACGGATGGTTCTCGCCGCTAATGGGGCCGGTTACCACGGCGGTGTCGGCTGTGGTCTCCTCGTCGTGGAACATATAACCCGTACGCGAGGTACGGCGTTCAATGCCGTTAAGGCCCCACATAAAATCGAGGTGCCAGTAGCTGCGGCGAAACTCACCATCGGTGATGACCTGCAGGCCGGCGGCCTTCTGCTTTGCCACCAAATCGCGAATGGCATCGTCCTCGACGGCCTTAAGGCCGGAAGCGTCGAGTTTACCCGCGACATAGGCGGCACGGGCGTCCTTTACAGCCTGCGGACGAAGAAAGCTGCCGACAATATCGGCGCGAAACGGCGCGTTCGGTTGAATCGAAGTGCTCATAGATATCTCCCTTTGCATTGGTTGCTTTACTGGGACAGAGTATGAGCGCTCATATGACCATCGTAAAATATACGTTTATAACAGTTTGATATAGATGCTTCCTATATCAGTCTGGACTGTCATAAAGAGACTTGAACCGTGCGGAGCGCAGCAGCCTAGATATGCTGACGAATCGCGTCGATATAGGCTTGGCCGTAGCGCGTGAGCGTCGTGTTCTTGCGCGTAATGATGCCGATCTCCATGTACTCGTCCACATCGAGCGGAATCGAGATGATGCCGGGGCCGTTGAGCTCGTGGCTGATCACGCCCGAGCATACCGTGTAGCCGTTGAGGCCCATGGCCAAATTGAACAACGTCGCACGGTCGCGCACGCGGATATTTTTGCGACGCTCGAACGTCGAGGTCAGCTCCTCGGAATAGTAAAACGAGTTGTAGCTGCCCTGCTCGTAGGACAGGAACGGGTAGTCTTCCAGATCCTCGAGCGTCACGCTGGAGCGGTCCGCCAGCGGATGGTCGGCGCAGACGAAGACATGCGGCGTGGCGCAGAAGAGTCCTTCGAACACGAGCTCGTTGGCCACCAGCATGCGCTCGATGACCTCGCGGTTATGCTCGGATAAGTACAGGATGCCCAGTTCGCTTTTCATATGCGCGACATCCTCGATAATCTCGTGAGTCTGCTCCTCGCGCAGGGTGAAGTCGTAACGCGCGGCATCGAACTCGCGGATCACGTCGACAAACGCGTTGACGGCAAAGGAATAATGCTGGCAGCTCACACTAAAGTGCGGCACCTGCTCGGATGCGCCCTTGTACTTGCCCTCGAGCAGGTCGGCCTGGTCGAGTACCTGGCGCGCATAGCCCAAGAAGGTCTCGCCTTCCTCGGACACAATGACGCCCTTGTTGGTGCGCTCAAAGATGTGCACACCCATCTCGTTTTCGAGATCGCGAATCGACGCGGTAATCGAAGGCTGCGATACAAAGAGCCGGCGCGAGGCCTCGGTAATGCTGCCGCATTCGGCAACTTTGACGACATATCTGAGCTGCTGAAGCTTCATAGCTTTCTCCCTAGACGTTCGTGACGTCGAAACCTGTCACATCCATCTGACGCATAAACGGCGGCATCTCCCCCGTCGCGGCGCAAGCGGCAATCTGGTGCAGAGCCCCGGCAACCGCATCGTCTGCCGCAGCGCCGATATGCCAGCGCGCGGCAGCCGTGACGGCCTCGTTGGCATTGGCGACTGCAACGGAGTTGGGGACGGCACCGATCATGGGCAGGTCGTTATCAGAATCGCCAAATACGGCCACCTCGTCGGGCGTCAGGCCCAAAGCGCGCGCCAACTCCAGCGCAGCGCAACCCTTGTCCCAACCAGCCGGAAGGATGTCGAACAGGCGCACTCGGTTGTTGGGAAACACAAGCGAGAGTTCCGGCACCTCAGCGGCAACGCGCTCGCGTAGCTCCGCGAGCTCCTCACGCGAACGAGCACTCCAAATATTCGCCTTGAACACCGGCGCGTCATCGACAACAGGACGGCACGGGGCCTCTTCGCCTTTGAGCCACGCGTTGCCGCCCGACTCCATGGCGCGACGAACGCGCTCGGGGTCGCTCGTCACACAATAGGCATCGTTGCCCCAAAAGTCATCGCCCAGGCTATAGACCTTCAGATAGGTATCGTCGGTCTCTTGCTCCAGATAGTCGGCAAGACGCATGAGGGCACCGTTGTCGCTCGCACGGGAGGCAACAACCTCGCCGTCGACAAACATCACCTGGCCGTTACAGAACGCGCCAGTCGAAAAACACTCGGAACGATTTTTGAACATCCAGCCCATCGCGGACGGCTGACGACCCGAAACCGGGCCAAAGTGCAGGCCCGCCGCCTGCATGGCATGAATGCCCTCGATGGCGTAGTCGCTGGCGCCGTCATGCCCGGCTGGAATCAGCGTATCGTCCATATCGGTCAGCA
>CABUTP010000204.1 GCA_902494545.1 uncultured Collinsella sp.
CTCGTTGGGGGCCAGGCGCTGCATCTTGTTCACGGCCTTGAACTTGGTGAACAGCGGCACGTACTCAAAGCTCACGTTGGAGTTCTCCAGGCCGTACCAACGCGCGGGCGTGCCGGCGGCGCGGCGGATGATGTACTTGAGCGTGATGGCCGTACGCTCGCTGGGCTCCACATCGCTTTCGGGCGCCAGAAGCTTACGGATCAGGACGAACTTGAACGTACCGATGTTACCCGGATCCTTGTAGACCGAGTAGTCATGCGTCTGCGGCGGCAGCTCGCCGGTTGCAGCCAGGTCCTGAACAACCTGACGCAGGTAGGCATTGACGCGCTGGTTGATCTTGTAGCCCAGGTACAGATGCACGCGGAACACGTAGTCGGTGCCGAACGTCTCGACCGAATAGGCAAAGGTGTGCGGTTCGTCCATAGTCTCGACATTTACAAACCACCAGGCGCGAGCGCGCTTGGGATGCTTGTCCAAGATCGAGTAGACGATATCGCGGTCGATGTAGTCGGTATGGGTGTCCTTGGTCAGGTACACGACGTTGTCGCTCATGCGCTCGTAACGGTCGTCGTCGCGCAGGCGCTTGAGCTGCGGCAGGTAGCTGCGCAGCGGCAGCAGCGTAAACTGGCGCTGCTCGACCGCCGTGCCGTTGTACCAGCACACCATAATGCCCATGATGAGCGCGGCCATGAGGATGGTGAAGTAGCCGCCGTGGAAGAACTTGGTGAGCGAGCTCACGAAGAAGAAGCCTTCGAGCAAAAGGAAGAAGGCCGCGAAGATCCACGGAGCAACCTTGAGCTTGCGCTCCTCATGCAGGTAGAAGAAGAGCAGCAGCGTGGTGCACATCATAGTCAGCGTAATGGCAAGGCCGTAGGCGGCTTCCATATGCGCCGAGTTCTGGAACAGCAGCACCACAATGACGCAGCCCACGAGCATGACGTTGTTGACCATGGGGATGTAGAGCTGGCCCTTGGTCTCGGCAGGGTAGAAGACCTGCATGTGCGGCATAAGGTCCAGACGGCTGGCCTCGGACACCAGCGAGAATGCGCCGGTGATGAGCGCCTGCGAGGCAATGATGGCCGCGACGGTGGAAAGGCCTACGGCAAACGGGCGCAGGCCCGGAGCGAGCATCTGGTAGAACGGGTTGAGGTCGGCAATGCCCATGAGCTCGGGGTTGGCAGCGTTGTTCATAAGCCAAGCGCCCTGGCCCATATAGGACAGCAGCAGGCAGCACTTAACGAACGGCCAGGTGGCGTAGATGTTGCCGCGGCCGACGTGGCCCATGTCGGAGTAGAGCGCCTCGGCACCGGTGGTGGCGAGGAAGCAACTGCCCAGAATCATGATGCCCGCGTGGTTGTTGGGGCTCAGCAAAAAGGCGATGCCGCGCACCGGGTTGAGGCACAGCAGCACGGCGGGGTGCTGGAAGACAAAGAACAAACCCGTGCCGCCCAGGAACAGGAACCACAGCGTCATGATGGGGCCAAAGGCGTGACCGATCTTGGCCGTACCGATGCGCTGTACCAAGAAGAGCACGATGATGATGGCGAGCGTAATGGCGACGACGCGGCCCTGGTCATCGCCCAGCACGGCATGGACCGCCGGGATGGTGCGCAGGCCCTCGATGGCCGTGGTAACGGTAACGGCCGGCGTCAGGATGCCGGCGGCGAGCAGCGCGGCGCCACCCAGCATGGCGGGGATGATAAGCCACTTGCCGCAGCGCTTGACCAGGCTGTATAGGGCAAAGATGCCGCCCTCACCATGGTTATCGGCGCGCAGCGAGATGAGCACATACTTGATGGTGGTCAGCAGCGTGACCGTCCACACGACAAGGGAGAGCGCGCCGAGCACGAACTCCTCCGTCACGCTTCCGATGCCGCCGTTGCCGGCAACGAGCGCCTTGGTTACATACATAGGGCTGGTGCCGATATCGCCGTACACCACGCCCAGCGTGACGAGCATCGCCGAGATACTCACAGGAATAGCAGCGTGCGAGGCTGCCTCCTTGGCCTTTTGTTCCATAAGCCGGTTTCCTCCCAACTTTAATGTTCGAAGGAATTATAGGTAATCGGCCCATGTTTGAATGGCACTGTTTTCCCAGCTAGATAAACATTTATACGGCCTTTAGGCCACCGCGGCGATATGGAATGTGGCAAAGGGACTGCCCCTTTGTCACATTCGTCATTTTCCAAGCCAGTTTTTGAACCACCATTCCATGGATCGGCTCATCTCGGCCATAAAGGGACTCGTGTGCTTGCGGGTATAGATGTCCACGACGCGCTCCCCCACCTCGCGGGCATGTGGACGGAACATCGCGTCCATCTCGGCCACCTGCGCATCCATAGTCGCGGCGTCAGCGCGGCAGTAGCGCTCCTCGTGCACCAGGTTCATCACGGGGTGCGCTACCGCCGGACGCTCCTTCCGTGGCGTGCCGATGATGAGCATCGACAGCGGCATGGTATAGGGCGGCAGATCGAGCAGCTCGGCAACTTCCTCGGCATTCTCGACGATATCACCGATGTAGCAGCTCCCCAGGCCCAGGGCCTCGGCGGCAACCACGGCGTTTTGCGCGGCGATCACGGCGTCCTGGGCCGCGATGGCAAAGTCGCCCAAACCCGGCGCGCGGCGGGGCGCCTTGCCCGTGCGCTCGACGAACTCGGGCTCAAAGCAGCCCACGTGCTCAAACAGATCGATCCACTTGGCATAATCGACCACAAATATGAGTGCCCAGGGCGCCTTGGCAATCATGGGCTGGTGGTCGCACAGGTCGGCCAGGCGGTCGAGCGTAGCCTGCTCGCGGATGCTCACGATGGAATACATCATCATGGCGCCTGCCGACGGCGCACGGCTCGCCGCGTGCAGAATCGCCGCCCGCTGCTCGTCGGTCACCGCCACGGGACGGTCGTCGTCATCACGCGCGAAGGCACGCGTAGACGAGCGATGCTCCAAGATGTCCAGCACCGCATTGCCCGTGGTCTCGACCGGATAACCGTTCGCATCCACGCCCGCAGCTCCGTCGCAGCACTCGGCACCCGTCATACAAACCTGCTCGCCCATAGCTCTATCCTCGCCAATTCTTTAAGAAGCCTTTACGTTTCCGTGTAATTCCCGTCCATTATCGCGCAGGCCGCCACTACATTGCGCCACACCGCCGCACATGCGCGTTAATATGGCTGGTTGTTGTGCGCAGCCCGCAAATGCAGCGCATATTTAGGTAACAATCGGGTAAACCCCCGCTTTCGTAGGTTTTAAGTTTGTGAGGAGTCTCAGCATGTTCGCTGCCGCCATCTCGCTCGTCGGTCTTGCGGCGACCGTCTACCTTGTTTTGCGCGAAGCCAAGGCCATTCGCGCTCAGTCGGGCACCGTTGCCAAGGGCGCCTTCGCCTGGAGCGTCGCCTTCGGCCTGTTCCAGCTCTTTTTGACTGTCTGGGGCGCTACTGGCCTCGTCGCGCAAAACGAGCCGCTCGCCTTTGTGATACTCATCCTGACCAACGCCATCCTCACCGGCTGC
>CABUTP010000205.1 GCA_902494545.1 uncultured Collinsella sp.
GCGACATCGGTCTTGATCAGGTAGCCGCGGGCGCCCAGCTTGAGCGCCGACACAATGTACTCGTCATCCGAGAATGTCGTCAGAAACACCACGCGCGCCGCAGGGTCGTGCTCAAGGATCTCGCGCGCGGCCGAAAGGCCGTCGCGTCCCGGCATCTGGATGTCGAGCAGCGCAATATCGGGTGCGTGCTCGGCGTAGAGCGCCACCGCATCGTTGCCGTTGGCACCGGTGCCCACCACTTCGATCTGCGGCTGGGCGCCCAAGATAATCTTGAGCGAATCGACCACCAAGCGGTCGTCGTCGACAACGATGAGCCTCATCGGCCCTCATCTCCTTGCTGTTTGGGAACGGTGGCAAACACGCGCCAGCCGGGGGAGCCGGTGCGCGGGCCGGCGGTGAAGGTGCCGCCAAGCGCCTCGATGCGCTCGCGCATGGAGGCGAGCCCCATGCCCTCCGCGGTGCCGCGGCCGCTTGCTTGGACCTCACCCACGCCATCGTCGGTAACAATGAGCTGGTAAAACGACGGATGCTCCATGCATCGTACAGTGACGGTCTGGGCGCAAGCGTGGCGCATGGTGTTGGAGAGCGCCTCGCGCAGGACCGCCGCAAAGCAGCTCGCGACGTTTACGGGCGCATGCTCGGTCATAACTTCCAGCTCAATCTGCGGGCCGCCGTCCGAGCGAGCGCCTTCAACAATGCGTTCGAGTTGCACGGAAAGGTCGACGGCGTTGTCGTTGAGCGCGTGGACGCTGGTGCGTACAAGCTGGAGCGCCTCGTCAACGGTGCGTTTGACGTCGGCGAAATCGGCGGCGACGCCGGGCTCGTCGGCGTGGACCACGCGCAGGGCTTCGGCCTGCAGTGAGGCGCGCGTGAGCTGGTGCCCGACGTTATCGTGGATCTCGCGCGCGATGCGGGCACGTTCGGCGAGCGTCGCGAGCTCGACTTCGTAGTCCTGGCGGTCGGCAAGATCGCGGTTGCGCGCCTCGAGCGCGAGGGCTCGTTCCTGCAGCTCGTCGCGGATGCGGCGCATGCGCTGCTGTTCGCGCTCCAACTGGGCGGTACGTAGCGATAGCAAGGTGGCGGCAACCGAAAGGATGGCGGTCAGCAGAAGCGTTCGGGCGGTGAGCGCATCGGCGCGAAGGTCTGCGACGAGCGCAAAAGCAAAGACGGAGCCAATGCCCAGCGCGACCCAGGCGCGCTCACGGCGCACACGTTGTGCGATGTCATAGAGGGCGAGGGGCGCAAACGGCACAAACGGCGGCACGAAGACGGCCGCGATGATGTAAGCGTAACTCGCGGCCTCGCTTACACGGCGCGTGCGTTCCCCCTGTGCGACCTCGGCCAGCGAGGTGGCGATAACGCCAAGGCAAAACGCCGTGACCAAGCGAGCGTCCACGGCAAGGCCCATTGCGGCCGCAATGCAGCACGCCAGCACGATCGATTTGTCGAAAAGCCTGTTCATACGGGTATTGTACGCGAAGCTGCACGCGGGGGAGGCGCCGCCCGGGGCAACCGTGACATTCCTCCCGCGCGGCAAAGCGGCGTCGACCGCTCGCGCGAACGGGGGTTTCGCCTCCGCCCCCCTGCACTCGTGACAAAGCTCACTGGCGCGCGCCGGCGGCTCCTGCGATGATGCAATCGTACCGGGCCGCAATCAACAGAAGGGCCGCCTCATGACAGACATCGTCCACGTCGAAAACCTCGTCAAGCGCTATGACGACCTTATTGCGCTCGACCACTTTAACCTGAGCATCGCCCCCGGCGAGATCTTTGGCCTGCTGGGCCCCAACGGATCGGGCAAGACCACGTCCATCAACTGCATTCTGCAGCTGCTTGCCTACGACAAAGGCACCATCGAGCTGTTCGGCGAGCCCATGACGCCCGCCCGCTACGACCTCAAGCGCCGCATGGGCGTGGTTCCGCAGCAGGTGGCAGTGTTCGACGAGCTCACCGTGCGCGAGAACATCGACTATTTCTGTAGCCTTTACGTCAGCGACCGCAAGCGCCGCAGTGCGCTCGTGGACGAGGCGATCGACTTTGTCGGGCTGGGCGACTTTACCAAGTTCCGCCCCGGCAAGCTCTCGGGCGGTCTGGCGCGTCGCCTCAACATCGCCTGCGGTATCGCGCACAAGCCCGAGCTTATCTTCTTTGACGAGCCCACGGTGGCGGTCGATCCGCAGAGCCGCAATGCCATCCTGGAGGGCATCTGTCGCTTGCGCGACGAGGGCGCCACGGTGGTGTATACCAGCCATTACATGGAGGAAGTCGAGCAGATCTGCAGCCGCATCATGATCATGGACGGCGGCCGCGTGCTGGCGCAGGGCACCAACGACGAGCTCAAGCGCATGATTCAGATGGGCGAGCGCGTGACTGTCGAGGTTGGCGCCGTCGAGGCTGCCACGATCGAGCGGCTGCGCGCCCTCGAGCACGTGCTTTCGGTTGAGCTGTCCGGCGGCGAGCTCATCTGTACCTGCGAAGCGAGCCCGCACAATTTGGTTGACATCCTCGACACGCTGCGCGCCGCCGACGTTGCGCTCGGCCGCGTGTGGAGCGAGCCGCCGACCCTCAACGACGTGTTTCTCGAGATCACCGGCCGCGAGCTGCGCGACTAGGGGGCAGCTATGTTCAACACCATTATCATTACGGTCAAGACGCTGCTGCGTCGGCCGAGCACGTGGGTTTGGGGTGCGGTCTTTCCCGTCGCGCTTTCCACGATGTTCATGTTTATGTTTGCGAATCTGAGCTCCGACGGCACGGTCGACCCGGTGCCGGTGGCTGTCGTCGCCGACGAGGCCTGGGACGCCTCGACCTTTAAGGACGTGGCGACATCGCTTGCCAAGGAGGGCGACGATCAACTGCTCGAGATCCACGAGTGCGAGGATGTGACCGCCGCGAACCGTGCGCTCAAGGCCGGCGAGGTCGCGGGCATCTATACGGTCGACGCCGAAGGCACGCCCAAACTCACGCTGCTATCGAGTTACGACAGCTCACGTGCGAGTACGGTGCTCGCCGACCGCAGCATCCTTGAGACGGTGGCAAGCTCGTATACGCAAAATGCCGAGCTCATGTCCCAGATTGCCCAAGACAACCCGGCGGCGCTCGCCGACCCGGAGGCGGTTGCGCGCGCCCTGTCGCTCAAGGGCGGAACCCGCCGCGTGAGCCTGACACGCACCACGCCCGACGGCACGGTCATCTACTATTACGCGCTTTTTGGCCTGGTCGCGATGATGTCTGCCGAGTTTGCCGCCTTGAGCGTCGTTGACCTGCAGCCCAATCTGTCGGGCCTTGGCGCGCGCCGCTGCGTGGGCGGTCTTTCCAAGACGGCGTCGCTAGCCGGTATCTTTGTGGGCTCGTGGCTGGTCTCCTTTGCCTCGATGGCGATTGCGATTGGCTACGTGCGTCTAGTCGTTGGCGTCGACTTTGGCGGGCGCGAGGGGCTGTGTCTGGTGGGCGGTGCCGCTTCCGCGCTTGCCGCCACGGGCCTGGGGCTCTTTGTGGGCAC
>CABUTP010000206.1 GCA_902494545.1 uncultured Collinsella sp.
CATCGAAAGGCCCAGACCCATAGCCTCGACAAACAAGGCGTAGCCAAAGAGGCCCATAACGATGGAGGGTACCGAGGCCAAGGCATCGGCAGCATAGCGAATGATGTCGACAATCTTGCCCTGCTTGGCATATTCGGCCAGATAGACCGCAGCCAGGACGGCAACCGGCGTGCAGATGAGCATGGCGAGCGCCGTCACGTAGATGGTCGAGACGATCGTGGGCCAAATGCCGCCTTCGGCGTTGACGCCCTGCGGCCAGCCAAAGATAAAGTCGAGCGAGATATGCGGCAGGCCGTTGATGACCACGTAGGCGATGATGGCGATCAGCACCAGCGTGGTGATATAGGCCGCGGCGCGAAACACGCCGAGCATGATCTTGTTGGAGAGGTCCTTGTTGATGCGGCCCTTCTTGCCATGGGAAAGGGCACGCTTGATGCGCTCGCGCGACGAGGTCGTATCGACCGTCGTGTCAACGGAATCGGACATAGCCTACCCCCTCTTCTTGGAAATCAGGCGGACGATACCCACCAGTGCAGCGGAGATGATAAACAGGACAACGCCCATGCCAAACAGAGCCGAGCGGTGCAGGCCCGAGGAATAACTCATATCGAGCGCGATCTGACTCGTGAGCGTTGAGATAGGGCTCGAGATGCTATCCGGAATGACCGGGGCGTTGCCCACGACCATGAGCACGGCCATGGTCTCACCGATGGCGCGACCCATGCCCAAGACAATCGCATCGACGATACCCAACTTGGCTGCAGGCAGCACGACTTTGTAGATGGTCTGCCACTTGGTGGCACCCATGGCATAGGATGCCTCGCGAATGCCCATGGGAATGGAATTGAGGGCATCGATGGTGAGCGTGGTGATGGTAGGGACGATCATGATGGCAAGCACGAACCACGCCGTCAGCGCACCAAAACCAAGGCCGCCGGTCAGTTGTGCGATAAACGGGCGGATGATGATCATGCCAAAGAAGCCGTAGATGATGGAGGGGATGCCCGCCAGCAGGTCGACGGCGGGGCTGATGAGCCTGCGCACGCGCTTGCTGGCGATCTCGACCAGATACACAGCCGTGCCCACACCCAGGGGCACACCCATGGCGAGCGCACCGACAGTCACCAGACCAGAACCCGCCAGCAGCGACATAATGCCGTAGTGGCCCTCAGAGGGTGCCCATGTAAAGCTAAAAAAGTCCGCCAGGCCGATGTCGGTAAAGACCGGCAGCGCCGAGTACGTGGTAAAGACAAAAATCAGGATGACGGTGACGACCGCCAAGAACGCGCAGGCAAAGAAGATCCACTGCAGCGCCTTCTCCTTAAGATAGGTGCTGCGCGACACCAACGCCAACTCACGCTTTTTGGGCACCCGGGTCTCCTGCTCAATCTGGGGGGTTTCCTGTGCTTCCACGCTACTCACTCCCCTTTCCGTCGTTGGTGACGGGAATAAAGCCCGCCTCGCGAATCTGCTTGTCCATCTTTTCGGACGTCACATAGTCGATGTAATCCTGCGCCTGCTGCGAAGGCGTCCCCTTCACAAAGAAGTAAAGGTCACGCGAGATGGGATAGCCGCCACTTGCGACCGTCTTCTCGGATGCCTCGACATGGTTGACCGAAACGGCCTTGACCGAGGTCTTAGCGTTGAGGCTCTCGACAAAACCCAGCGAGATGTAGCCAATAGCGCCACGCGAGCGGGACACGACATCGCGTACCTGACCCGTACCCGAAAGAACAGCCGAGCGGCGATCGAACGGCGTGCCGTCCATCACGATTGTGCGTAAGGCCTCGCGCGTACCGGACGCCTCGTCGCGGTTGATAACCTGAATCTTCAGGTCCTCTCCGCCGACTTCTTTCCAGTTGGTGATCTTGCCGGCGTAAATATCGCGGAGCTGCTCGGTCGAGAGATTGTCAACCGGGTTGTCGTCGTTCACGATGACTGCAATGCCGTCGTGTGCGATTACGATCGGGGTCAGGCCCAAATCCTGCTCGTCGGCATTGAGGCCACGAGACGAACTAGCGATGTCGGCGGTGCCGGCGCTAACAGCTTCGATGCCAGCAGATGAGCCAAGGCCGGAGACGAGCACGTCGATGCCGGTCTCCTCTTTAAAGCCCTCGGCCGCGATCTCGGCAATGGGAAGGCACGTCGTAGAGCCGGCAACGGTGATGGAAGAGGTAGAAGATCCCGAGGAGCAGGCGCACAGCGTGAGCGTGAGCACTGCTGCACTCAGGACCGATGCGATCTTTCTCATAGCATCACGCCGATCGCAGCATGGCGCCCACAGGTGCCGCCCTCGTTGCGGTAGGAATAAAAGCGGTCGTTCTGACGAACGGTGGAAAGTTTGGTGTCTACAATGCCGTTCACATCGACACCGGCATCCACCAGCGCCTCGCGAATGGCGGCGGAAAGATCGAGCATGCGAGAAGCAGTAGCATCGATGCACGAGAACTCGGCAGCAAAGCGATCCATAAGTTCTTGGGACACCTCATACTCGTCGCCCAGGATATGGGGCCCAATATAGGCAGAGATGTCCTCCGGCGTGCAGTCAGCCGCCTCACAAAGCGCCTGGCAGGCTTTGACGGAAATACGCGCAATCGTGCCCTTCCAGCCAGAATGCACCACGGCAAAGCCGCCGGGAGCCACCAGCACCACGGGAACACAATCGGCAAAGCAGAGCATCACGGGCACCTCATGGGCCGTACAGACGAGGGCATCACAGCCCTCGGCAATCTGCTCACGAATGTTCTCGAGATCATCGGCACCGTTCGAGGTCACCGTCACGACGTGGTCACCATGTACTTGATTGGGCACGAGCAGATTATGCTCGCACTCAGCGGCGCCCATGGCTTCGAGCGCTCGACGACGATTTTCTTGAACGGCAAAGGGGTCATCGCCTACATGCGAGCCCAGATTGAGTGAGGAGTACGCATCTTCGGAAACACCGCCGGTGCGCTCGGTAAAGGCAAAACGAACATCGGTCGTCGAACCCTCCACCAACGTAACTCCATCATGGTCGACACGCGAAACGTTGTCCGCACGTGCTGCCATACTAAAGCCTCCTAATAACACAAGTACCGCGGCATCGCCGCTACAGCCCGCGTTTATACGGCTGTCATACTTCTCTAAAAGGATACCTGCTGCGCTGGAGGCAATCGTAAAGGGAACGTAAAGAGATTGGAGGTTCTAGTTTACAAAGTCGAAATAAAAAGGGCGCGTCCATACGGACACGCCGCTGTGCACAACAATGCAAAGAACGACTTAGAAGCTACCGCGCTTCAGGAAGTCGGGAAGCTCGAACTGATCGTTGCCGAAGTTAGGAAGCTCGGTGCCACCGACGTTGCGGGTCGGAGCGGCCTGAGCCGGGCTGGTGGCCGGAGCGGTGCGCTGCGGCTCAGCGGAAGCAGCGGCCTTGCTCTGAGACTGCTGAGCGGCAAAGAGCTCATCCTGACGGTTGACGTTGGAGTCGGAGAAGCCCGTAGCGATGACGG
>CABUTP010000207.1 GCA_902494545.1 uncultured Collinsella sp.
CGACGAACGGCGAAGTGGTGGTGATCTGGATCACGGCAGCCGAGATGAGGCCAATGACGAGCGCCTGACCGATGTTGGGGCGAACGACCAGAATGGTGAGGCAGAAGGCCGAGATGATGAACTCGGGGCTGATCATACCGCCCGAAATGCTCGAGACTGCCTTGCCGACGGTGAAGTTGAGGATGAAGCCGGCGGCAAGCAGGATGGCGAGCAAGACGAGAGCGCGGACGTCGAGTTTGCCGCGGTCGGCGGTCTGGACGGTGCGGGGCTGTGCGGTGGTGGTGTTCTGAGACATGGTGAAAATCCTTTCGGAAGGGAAGTGCAAGAGAAGAAAGCGGAGGCGCGTGATGCGAATGCGATTGGGCTCGAGATAGAAAAAGGCCCCCGGTCGAAACCGGAGGCCTTCCAATCACCTAGAGCGCAAAAGCAGGCGTGAGGGACTCACTGTCGACCGATCGTATTCGCATCACGCCACCACCAGTTGTTGAGAGACTTCATCGTGTTCTTCATGTTGGTGGCTCCTTTCGTGATGCCGTGGCGCGCTCGCACCTAGTTGCTGTTGCGCTGCACTATAGCACAGCGAAGTGTGTGCAGGGAATCTTTTTTGAAAAGATTTCGGCGATGTTTCCCGCCGGTCGGATGACAGGCGAGGAGGGCAAGACCGCTCGCACTGTCTTGCCCTTCCTTAGAGCGTGAGGGCCTTAGGCCTTCTTGCGACGATAGAGCACGAAGCCGCAGACACCGATGATGACGACGGCGCCAACGGCCATGGCGGCCATGTTGTTGCCCTCGGACTTCTTCTCGGTGGCCTCTTCCTCTTCGACCTCGGGCTCGGCTACGTCCTCATCGGAGAGGGCCTCGTCGGCGTAGGTGATGGACCCGACCAGGCAGTCGTTGTCGGCATCGTAGTCGCTCGGGACGAACTCCTCGGAGAAATCCTCCTCCTTGAGGTAGTCGCGCATCTCCTCGAGCATGGCCTTGCACTTGAGGTAGGTGTTTTTGGTGGCAGCCTTGCCGGCCTTGTTGGCCAGGGCGGTGCGGGCCTCGGTGTCCTCGGCGGCCTGCATGGCCTCGTCGACGGTCAGGTTCTGCTCGATGAGCTCCTTCTGCAGGGCGTCAAGATAGGCGCGGACGCCGGTAGCGCAGTGGTCGCGGTTCTCATAGGCGAGCGTGTTGATGTCCATGAGGACGTAGTTGATGGAGTTCTTGGGCTCCTCGTTGTTCACGACGTCTTCCTCTTCGCAGTGATCGAAGGAGACATCCTGATCGCTAAAGTAGGGGCTGACCTCGGTGAGCAGTGCGGAGTAGAGGGGGATGGCGACGGAGAACTCGGCGTTGGAGAGCATCTCCCACTGGATGGTCGCGATCTCGGGGTCCATGCCGTGACGGATCTGGAAGGTGTGGATCTCGGTGTTGCGGTTGGAGCCGATGGCATAGGCGCCGTCGGTGTTGGCGTTGAGACCGGCAACGTTTTCGCCGCGAGCGGCGAAGGAACGGATCATCTCAAAGGTGTTCCAGTCGGACTTGCCGGGCTGGAAGAATAGCGGCTGCATCTCGTGGACCAGGGCGCCGGTCGTGGCGCGAGCGGCTTCACGCTCGTCCTTGACGATCTCGTAGTCGGTGCCTTCAGCCAGCGGGGCCATGAAGTAATCGCGACCCTGGATATAGCGCGACCACTGGTGCATACCGGCCTCGCCGATCTCCTCGCCGTAGGTCTTGGCGACGTCGAACTTGCCGTCGGTGTACTCGGCAAAGCCCTTCTCCTTAGGCATGGACTCGATGCCCTCGGAATGGAGACAGTTCTCGGTGTCATCGAGGTCGACGTTATAGGTGAGGTTGCCGATGTTGGGGTTGAGCGAGGCGATGTCATCGGCGAGCTTCATAGCAATCCACTGATGGCCGGAAAGCGCGGCGAACAGCCAGGTCTCGGTGCTGTCGGCGATGATGATCTGGTCGTTGGAGCAGACGCCCTGCTCGTCGATCAGGCTGCCGATGAGCTCGACGCCCTCGCGGGCCGTGGCACTCTCGCCCAGGATGACGCTGGCATAGCTGTACTCGCCAATGCCAGTCTCCTCGGTGATGGGATCGGCCTCTTCGGCCTTCTCGTTATAGGAGGTGCTCAGCGTGGCAGAGCAGGAAACGCCCTTCTCGTTGATGCCAGCCTCGGAATATGCGTCGTAGCGATCTTCCCACTGAGAGGGGTTGTCGCGAACGAAGCTGTAGCGGTAGGTTGCGCCCTTGGACTTGTATTCAAAACCGGACTCGACCGAGGTGTACTCGTTGCCGTCCTTGTGTGCGGGCTCAATGCCAAAGTGCTTGACATAGCGCGGACCGAAGTCCTCGGAACGGCCGTAGTACGTGTTGCCGTCTGCCGTAAGCTTGCTGCCCATGTAGATCTGGGTGCAGGCGAGCGCCGAAGTCGGCATGGCCATGATGGCCGCTGCTCCAAACGCAAGGCCGCAGCCGAGCTTTTTGAGCGTGTTGACAGGATGAGTAAACCTCATGATCCCTCCCAACCGTTGAAACCCCGCGGAACCGTGCAGGATTTCAGCTAATAAATACATCTATTAGCCTATCTGAAGTCTAAATAGTATTCATCTATTTCGATGAAATACTCGATGAGCGTCCTAAAATATGCGATGAGCGGACAAGAATACTCATTATCTAGCTTTAGTTAAATAAAGACGCCCTGCAATTACTGTACCTGAATAAAGCGCCTTGCACGGGGCACAAAGAAAAATCCCCCGCTGTCTGGCAAATGCATAAACAACGGGGGAGACGATAATTGGATGAATATCATACCAATGTGGAATTACTTCTTCCGGCGGTGGATCACGTTAATCGCATAGCCGACGAGCATGGCCAAGACGATGACGATAAAGCCAATCAGGGGGTTGTCGTTCATGGGGTCCTCCTATTTTCCGAGCGGGGAGAATTCGTCGACGATGAGGTCGAGGCATTGCGGAAGCGCGCGGGCTCCAAAGACGCCCGAGTTGCTGGAGATGATCTCGCCATCGAACTGCATGCCCAGTGACGGCGTGCAGGTGATTTTGGCTTCCTTGGTCTGGATGATCTTGAACTGCGGACGGCCGAGCACCTTGCCGGCGGGGTCGAGCGCGGCGGTGATCACAGTGGGCAGGAGCTGGACGGTTTTTACGGGCTCGATGACCGCGATGTCGACCATGCCGTCGTTCATGCGGCAATCGGGGAACAGGTTGATGTCGTTTTGAATGACCGAGGTGTTGCCGGCCATGCAGCAGATGCCATCGAGCTCCTCGACAATGCCGTCATGCTCAATCGTAAAGTGCGCCACCGTGGGGTTGGGTGTGGCGAGCGCCGACAGGAAATAGGCGATCTCACCGATGTCGTTTTTGGCGGGGGCGGCCTTCATCATGATCTCGGCGTCGAAGCCCGAGCCGGCGATGATGATAAAGCCGTGGCGCTTCTCGTTGCCGTTCTCGTCGAGCCAAAAGAA
>CABUTP010000208.1 GCA_902494545.1 uncultured Collinsella sp.
CCGTCGAGATTAAGGGCGTGACGGCATTCGATAACTTCCTGGCCGATCTTAAGGAGCAGCCGTGGGTCGAGGCGTGGAATTCCAACATGTTCCTTCGCCTGTTCCTGAACCCGGTCATTTTGGTTCAGAGCCTGCCGATCGTCTTTAAGGGCTTCCTTATGTCGCTCTCGATCGTGCTCGTGGCATTTCCGTTGGCCATTCCCTTTGGCTTTGCGCTGTCGCTCATGCGCATTTCCAAGTCGCGCATCCTTCGTTGCCTTGCCGGCATCTATGTGAATATCATCCGCGGTACGCCGGCGTTCCTGCAGATTTACATTGCATTCTTTGGCCTGCCGCTTGCCGGCGTCAAGGTTGACGACTACGTCTTGGGCGTTATCGTCATGGCCATGAACTCGTCTGCGTACCTGTGCGAGATTTTCCGTGCCGGTATTCAGTCGATCCCCAAGGGCCAGAACGAGGCTGCTCGCTCGCTGGGCATGAATGCCTTCCAGACACTGCTCTACGTTATGATTCCGCAGACGTTCCGCAATGTTCTGCCTACGCTGACCAGCGAGTTTATCCTGCTCTACAAGGATACGTCGCTGCTCGCCGCCGTGGGCGTGGTCGAGATCGTCATGAACGCCCGCACCATCGTGGCAACGACGGGCTCCATTACGCCGTATGTGGTTGCCGCCCTGTTCTATCTGGTCATTACCCTGCCGCTTGCGCGCTTGGTGAGCGGTCTTGAGGCGAGACTTCTGGGGACGGCCGAAACCAAAAAGAAGCGTCCCACCAAGAGCGCCGGACAGGTTGTCGCGACGCCCGCCGACCATATCGCTGGTCTGTAAGGAGGTTCTATTATGAGCGAAACCAATAACTCGAACGAGGTCGTCGTCAGCATCAAGAACCTCCAGAAGGCCTTTGGCGATAACGTGGTCCTGCGCGATATCGATCTGGATGTGCACAAGGGCGAGGTCGTCGTAGTCCTGGGTCCTTCTGGCTCGGGCAAGTCGACGATGCTTCGCTGCATCAATCGTCTAGAGCATCCCACGAGTGGTTCGATTGTCGTCGAGGGCGTGGATGTGTGCGCCAAGGGCGTTGACCTCAATAAGGTGCGTACGCACTTGGGCATGGTGTTTCAGCAGTTCAACCTGTTCCCGCACCTGTCGGTCAAAAAGAACGTCATGCTCGCGCAGCAAAAGGTGCTCAAGCGCAGCAAGGAAGAGGCCGAGAAGATCGCCGTCGAGGAGCTGACCAAGGTCGGCCTTGCCGAGCGTATCGACTTTATGCCGAGCCAGCTGTCGGGCGGTCAGCAGCAGCGCGTGGCGATCGCCCGCGCCCTGTCGATGAACCCGCACGTGATGCTCTTTGATGAGGCCACGTCGGCACTCGATCCCGAGCTTGTCCGCGACGTTCTGGGTGTCATGCGCGACCTGGCACGCGACGGCATGACCATGATCGTGGTGACGCACGAGATGGGCTTCGCCCGCGACGTCGCCGACCGCGTCGTCTTTATGGACGGCGGCGTTATCGTGGAAGAGGGTACGCCGAGCGAGGTCTTCGACCACCCCAAAAGCGAGCGCACTAAGGCGTTCTTGGGCAATATCTCGTAGCCGCTTTATATGACTGACATAGCAGAAAACGGGAGCCGGATGTGATCCGGCTCCCGTTTTTGTTAGGACGCGAATGTGTTTTGGTGCAGAGCGCGTTGCGGGCGGAGCTCATTGCCGCTAGGCGAGCTCGGCTCCAAGGGCGCGGCAGGCCGCCTCGCCCTCATCGTCGGGCGCATCGTAGCAAATGACGGAATCGACGACGTTGACGCCTGCCTCGTCGGCATCGGCCTTCCAGTTGTCCATCCACTCGCCCTCGGCCCACGAATAGGAGCCAAAGAGGACGACCTTCTTGTCGCCGAGAGTCTCCTTGACCTCGTCCCACATAGGCTGGAACTCGTCATACTCAAGCTCCTCGGAACCCATGGCGGGGCAGCCGAAGGCAATGGCGTCATAGCCGGCGGCCTTGTCTGCGGAGAAGTCGGCGCAGGAGATAACCTCTGCCTCGGCGCCGGCATCGGTTGCGCCCTCGGCGACGAGGTTTGCCATGGCCTCGGTGTTGCCCGTGCCACTCCAGTAGACGACTGCGATCTTGCTCATATGTTTTCCTTTCGGTTGTGTGGCGTGCGGCCGCGATTTGTATGCTCTATCGGGTTGCCTGGACAAGTTGTCCCAGGGTGCAACCCTGTTGATAGATGTAGGTAAGGTATTGCGTGCATGCGCGATAGGAATCGAAGGTCGTGAGCGCCTGCTCAACGTTTGTGTATACCTTCCATGCGCCAAAGACCTTATAGTTTTCGCCGTGCTGGACGATAAACTGATGGACATCTTCGTAGGGATAGCCCAAAAAATAGCCAATTTCGTGGGGGAACTCGCACATGCACCCCGTATCGCAGTGCCTATTTCGCGCGAGCGCGCAGACGCTGCCGTTATAGGCGCTCTCTGCGGCATTGCTGCTTGCCAGCGTGATGCGCGCGGCGAGATGCACCAGGGACGCGGGCAGGTTGTGGACATCGTAACCTTCGGCGGCAAGCGCCGTCGTGGCGCGGGGGTCGGAGAGGTATCGCATGAGGTCCGCAGGGCGGTACAAATAGATGAGCGCTCCGCAGGGGCGCCAGACCAAAACGCTCATATGGATCCCGAGTGGCTGGAGCTCGCGGTTGCATTGGGCTATGACGGCGAGCAGGCGAGAGCGTCGCCCTTCGATATGGGCGGCGCCGGGTTTTCCGTTTTGGTTGGCGTAAACGCCGGGATAGGTAAAGAGCGATGCCGGCTTGATGCTCGCGAGCGTGGGGGAGCAGTTGCGCACGACCGCTGCCTGAAACGTTGGAATGTCTATGGTTCGAGTCACGGCGCTCCTTCTGGTCCTCACTGTTAGCCTAGGAAAACTTATACACGAAAGTAAGCCTTGGTCAACTAAAAAGTTTGAACAGGGAAACTAATTGACCGAACGGACATGATTTTGGGTTAAGATGGGGACACCCCATGGGGGTATCTAGATAGGGCTACTTGAAAGGGGAACGCATGAGTGACTTGCTCAACCCTGCGAATCTCATCGTGCTTGCCGTGATTGCCGTTGGCATGTTCTTTGGCCTGCGTCGCATTGTCGCTTCGACACACGGAAAGAGCTGCTGCAGCGATGGCGCGAGCGGTAAGAAGGCCAAGAAGGTAGTGGTTGCGGATACCGATCCGTCCCACTACCCCTATAGCGATGAGTTGCTCATCGGCGGCATGAGCTGCGATGGCTGTGCTCAAAACGTTGAGAATGCCCTCAATGCGCTGGACGGCGTGTGGGCAACGGTAACGTACGCGGACCACACAGCGCGCGTGCGCTCCAAGCGGCCGATCGATCGCGGTGTCCTTGAGACGGCCGTGAGAGATGCAGGCTACTACGTCATGACGCTGTAGGCCTTGCCTTGGATGCGCGTC
>CABUTP010000209.1 GCA_902494545.1 uncultured Collinsella sp.
CCAACTCGCCGGCAACTGGCGCCAGCCGACCCAGCACGCGCTCGATGAGCGGCGCGCCGCAAAACGCCATGCGCGGCATCGCGAGCTCGTTGGCCGCGACCCGATTGCCGCTCGTGGCGATCGTCGCCTGCGATATGCCGTTTGTCTCACCGGAGCTCATCGGCACGCTTGCCGATCGTGTTGAGGCCGAGACGCTCGACGTGTGCGTACCGCGCGAGGAGCGGGGGATTGAGCCGCTTTGCGCCGTCTGGCGCCGTGACGCGTGTGCGCCGGTTGCCCAAGAGCTGCTCGCCTGCGACCGCCAGCGGATTCGCTGCCTGATCAATCGCGTTCAAGCTGGTTATATGGATGAGCCGCAGATCGTTAAGTCCGCGGGTTCGACGCTCTGCTTCGAGAACGTCAATACGCCCGAGGAGTTTGCGGCGGCCGAGTTACTCGCCTAGACGATTGGAGTTGCCATGTCTCACGATATTTGTCCCGACACGGGAGAGCCTTGCACTTGCGATGGTTCCGAGCCCTGTACCTGCGGCTGCGGTAGCTGTGGACATACTGCGGAAGAGGAAGCGGCCGCTGCGGCGTATCGTGAGGCACACCGCGAAGGCCCGTCCGGTGATGCCCTCGACCACGAGCGCAAGATTATCGTGTCGTTTGACAGCACCTTCGATGTGATGGAATGCGAGCAGCTGTGCCTGGATGCCGGTGTGCCCGGGCGCATTATGCCGCTGCCCGGCTCCATTACCGCTGGCTGTGGGTTGTGCTGGGTCATGCCGTTCTCCGGCGATGCGCTCGCCGCCTTCCGCGCTGCCACCGAAGGCCGCATAACCCCCGCCGACTACCATCAGCTCGTCCTCTAACCACCAACACCACCACATTGGGGACAGGCACCTTTGTGGTGGTTTCGCTGCTTGAATGGCCTTCTTGTGGCATTACGAGTCAAAACCACCACAAAGGTGCCTGTCCCCAATGTGGCGGTTTGGAACATGTGGACGAAACAGCTTCGAAACACGCGATTTGTACATCGAGTGCTCAAAAACGCATCTACCTGCATCGTAATCAAAACGAAACATCTGCTCGTCGGCTTATGCGAAACTTTGCTGCAACAGTGCGATATTATCCATATTCGATAAAGCTCGCGGCGCATGGGGCGCCTCGAACGACATTTTTCTTTTCCATCAATTGGAGGAAGCATGAGCTACACGCAGAAAGTTCTCGACGAGCTCAAGGCCCGCTATCCCGAGCAGCCTGAGTTCATCCAGGCCGCAACCGAGATCCTCGGCACCATCCAGCCGGCGCTTGACGCCCATCCCGAGTACGAGGAGGCCGCTCTGCTTGAGCGCCTCGTCGAGCCCGAGCGCATCGTTATGTTCCGTGTCCCCTGGGTCGACGACCAGGGCAAGGTCCAGGTCAACCGCGGCTACCGCGTCGAGTTCAACTCTGCCATTGGACCCTACAAGGGCGGCCTGCGCTTTAACCCGACGGTCACCCTGGGCATGCTCAAGTTCCTGGGCCTGGAGCAGATCCTCAAGAACAGCCTGACCACCCTTCCCATGGGCGGCGGCAAGGGCGGCTCCGACTTTGACCCCAAGGGCAAGTCCAACAACGAGATCATGCACTTCTGCCAGTCCTTCATGACCGAGCTCTATCGCCACATTGGCCCCAACACCGACGTTCCCGCCGGCGACCTGGGCGTTGGCGGCCGCGAGGTTGCCTACCTGTTCGGTCAGTACAAGCGTCTGACCAACGAGTGGACCGGCGTCCTTACTGGCAAGGGCCTCTCCTTTGGCGGCTCGCTCGCCCGCACCGAGGCCACCGGCTACGGTCTGGCCTACTTTGTGGATGAGTACCTCAAGAGCCGCGGCGACTCCTTCGAGGGCAAGAACGTCGTCGTTCACGGCTCCGGTAACGTCGCCATCTACGCGGTCCAGAAGGTCGCCCAGCTCGGCGGCAAGGTGCTGGCCTGCTCCGACACCCACGGCTGGGTCGAGGATCCCGACGGCATCGACTACACCGTGCTCGAGCACGTCTATAACAAGAAGCGCTCCGGCCACGACAAGGGCGTCACGCTCGCCATGTATGTTGACGAGAAGCCTAACGCCGTGTGGCACGAGGGCGACGGCCGTGGCGTGTGGCAGCTGCCCTGCGACATCGCGCTGCCCTGTGCTCGCGAGAACACGCTGCTGCTCGAGGACGCCCAGGCGCTCGTCGCCAACGGCTGCAAGGTGGTCGGCGAGGGCGCGAACATGCCCACGACCATCGAGGCCACGAACTACTTCCAGGAGAACGGCGTCGCCTTCATGCCCGGTAAGGCTGCTAACGCCGGCGGCGTGCTCGTGTCCGGCCTGGAGATGAGCCAGAACGCCGAGCACCTGTCCTGGACCTTCGAGGAGGTCGACGGCAAGCTCGAGCAGCTCATGCGCGGCATGTTCCACAACGTGGACGACACCGCCAAGGAGTACGGCGAGGAGGGCAACTTCGTCATGGGCGCCAACATTGCCGGCTTCCTGAAGGTCGCCGATGCCATGCTCGCCCAGGGCGTCTGCTAAATCTTCGCGCGACATAGCATGCGATGAGGCTCCCAGCTATCTGGCTGGGAGCCTTTTTCTATCCCGGAGGACTCCTCATAACTTGCGGTGAAATACGGACTGTTTAGCGTCCCAGAACGGCTAATCAGTCCGTATATCACCGCAAGTTATGGATGGGTGGGTGGATTTTGTCCTAAAACGGTGTGCGGCCCCTCGTTTGGTACACTTAAAAGTACTGGACAAGTGAAGAGATGGGGGAGAACGTGCTCAAGTTCGGTACCTACGTCCGTGTTGGAAACGCGGCCGAAGCCTATGAGCTCTTGCAGAAGAACCGCAACAACAAGATTGTGGGCGGCGGCATCTGGATGCGCTTGGGTTCGCGTCGTGTGGCGACGGCGATTGACCTTTCGGCCTGCGGACTCAATCAAATCGAGGAGACCGAGACCGAGTTTCGCATCGGTGCCATGTGCACCCTGCGCCAGCTCGAGCGTCATGTCGGGCTCAATGCGCTTGTCAACAATGTCTTTGAGTTTGCCGTCCACGACATCGTGGGCGTTCAGTTGCGCAACACCGCCACGGTGGGCGGCAGCATCTACGGCCGCTTTGGCTTCTCTGACGTGCTCTCGGCCTTTTTGGCGCTCGATTCATATGTTGAGCTGACGGGTGCCGGCCGCGTGCCGCTCGCCGAGTTCGTTGACATGGGCTACGTGCGCGACGTGATCGAGCACGTCGTGGTCGTCAAGCACGATTACCGCGCAAGCTGCGAAGCCGTGCGCAAGGCCGCGACCGACTTCCCCTCCTTAAACGTCACCGCTGCCTGGTGGGACAACAGCTGGCATGTCACCGTGGGCGCCCGCCCGCTGCGCGCGACCC
>CABUTP010000210.1 GCA_902494545.1 uncultured Collinsella sp.
GCCCGATCTCCCACGGAGGTCGGGCTTTTTGCAAACGCCGACGTATTGACGAATTTGGAACTGCTGGAAATACGAAACTATGCCGGTTTACTACGATGAAATGAGAAATTCCAACTACGCCGGCTTTTCGCAAAAAAGTGCAAGGCATCTACCTGCGGTTTTAGTTCAACAAGTTTCGGAGTGATCGCGGTTGAGCGATTCATCGTAGTAAACCGCCACAGTTTTGGCGGAGGCAGTCAGATTTGTGGGTGTTAAACCAAAGATTGTCCCTTTTGACTAGTCGTTTAAGAACGTCCTCAATGACTAAGTTGCAGGTGGTTGCGGTTGTGTTACACTAACGCTGCGTATATGACGCAAATATCTCGATACAGATCAATGATGTCCGTCGGTATTTGACGGAGCTAGACTGTTTAGCCGCCCTGAAGGTTTATGCAGGGAGCATGTGATCACAGCGCTTGAAAAGAAAGTTGAGTAAACACTGTGTCTGATCAACAGCAAGAAAACGAAATAACGACGGCGCAAACCGCTCCCGCTGCACCGGTTGCGTCGGACCAGGTCGCGATGCCTGCGCCGGTGCAGGCATCGGTTCCTGAGGCCCCCAAGGCCGCTTCGACGCCTACGCCCGCATCGGCTGAGAAGGTCGCGCCTGCCGCTGGCGAGGGAGTTGCCCCTGCCGTCGATGAGGATGCCGTGCCCGTAAAGCCCAAGCGCACGCGCCGTGCGCCTAAGCCCGCCGCTGACGGTGAGGAGGCTGCAAAGCCCAAGCGTCGCGCTACGCGCGCGACGCGAACCAGGGGCACCGTTGCCGCCGATGCCTCGGCCCCCATTTCCGATGAGGTCGCGCAGGCCCGTGCTCTGGCGCAGATTAGCGAGGCTCAGGTCGTGCGCGCCCGTCGCCGTGCTGCCGAGCGCGAGGCCGCGGCATTGACTGAGCTTGCAGCGCCGGTCGTCTCCGAGGCGCCTGCGGCCACCGAGGCCCCTGTCGTGGGGCAGCCGACCGAGAAGCCGGCTTCGCGCACGCGTCGTCGTGCGGCCAAGTCTCAGCAGGATGCTGAGCAGACGGCTCAAGAGTCCGGTGAAGCTCCGGCTCGTTCTGCGGTAGGGGAGGGTGCGCAGCCCTCTGAGTCTGCAACACCTGCCGAGGCCAACGAGGTTCCCGTCGTCGATCCCGCTCTTCGCCCGCACCGCCGCGGCCGCAAGCCCAAGGCCTTCGTCGAGGCCGAGAAGGCTGCCGCCGCTGCAGCAGCCGCAGCTCAGGACGCCGCGATGACCGCCGCGCCCGCGCCCGCGCCCGTCGCCGACGCTCCTGCCCAGGGAGCCGCTGTCGCCGATGCCGGAACACCCGTCGAGGACGAGCCCGCCGATGTTCGTCCCGGTCGCAGCCGTCGCACGGCCGCTAAGCGCTCGTCCAAGGCTAAGGGTTCGAAAAAGGACGCGTCCGAGGACGCCGCCAATGAGGTCGCCGAGGCAACCTCTGACGTCACTTCCGAGACCGAGAACGCCGATCAGCCGGCAACCGAGAAACCCAAGCGTACGCGCAAAAAGTCCGCGAAGGCCAAGGCTGCCGAGCATCAGGCCGATGCCGATGCCGGTTCCGTCATCGATGGCAAGTCTGACGGCGAGGCCTCGAACAACGCCGATGCCGCTGCCGCCGATAGCACTGCGCCTGCCGAGTCCGACGAGAACGCCCGCCCCAACCGCCGTCAGCACAAGCGCAACGACGAGCGCAACGAGCGCAACAATGACCGCCGCAACCGTCAGCGCGATCGCAAGCAACGCAACAAGGAGCGCAACGCCGCCCCCACCGAGCCTACGCTTTCGCGCGAGGAACTCGCGGCCATGAAGGTCGCCGAGCTGCGCGAAAAGGCCAAGGAGTTCGAGATCGAGACGACCGGCAAGAAGAAGGCCGAGCTCGTCGAGGAAATTTACACCACCGCTGCGAAGGCCGAGGGCTTCCGTGACATCAAGGGCATTCTGCAGATTCGCCCGGATAGCTCCGGCATCATCCATGCCCACGGCTACATGAAGTCTAGCGACGACGCCTTTGTTCCTGCATATCTCATCCGCTCCGCACGCCTGCGCACGGGCGATGTCATCGAGGGCTCGCTGCGCCCCTCGCGCGGCGGCGACAAGCGCGCCGGCCTTGCCAAGATCACGACCGTTAATGGCATGGATCCCGAGCAGATCCGCAACCGCCCCAAGTTTGGCGACCTTACCCCGGTCTATCCCAATGAGCCTCTGCGTATGGAGCACGGCAAGGATTCCATCACCGGTCGTGCCATCGACATCGTGTCGCCGATCGGCAAGGGCCAGCGCGGCCTGATCGTGTCGCCGCCAAAAGCCGGCAAGACCACGATCCTCAAGAAGATCTGCCAGTCTATCTCGATCAACAATCCCGAGGTTCACCTCATCTGCCTGCTCGTCGACGAGCGCCCCGAAGAGGTCACTGACATGCAGCGCTCCATCAAGGGCGAGGTCGTGGCCTCGACCTTCGATATGCCCGCCGACAACCATACTCGCGTGGCAGAGCTCGTGATCGAGCGTGCCAAACGCATCGTGGAGCTGGGTGGCGACGTCGTGGTGGTGCTCGACTCCATCACGCGCCTTGCCCGCGCCTACAACCTGGCCGCTCCCGCCTCGGGCCGTATCCTGTCGGGCGGTGTCGATTCGGCGGCCCTGTATCCGCCCAAGCGTTTCTTGGGCGCTGCCCGCAACATCGAGAACGGCGGCTCGCTCACCATCCTCGCCTCCGCCCTCATCGATACCGGCTCCAAGATGGACGAGGTCATCTTTGAGGAGTTCAAGGGCACCGGCAACATGGAGCTCAAGCTCGACCGCGACCTGGCCGACCGTCGTATCTTCCCGGCCATCGATCCCGTTGCCTCGGGCACGCGCAACGAGGACCTGCTGGTCGACGAGCAGATGCGCCCGTTTGTCTTTGGCCTGCGCCGTATCCTCGCCGGCATGAACAACACCGAGCGCGCGGCCGCGTCGTTTATCAAGGGCCTCAAGGGCACCAATACCAACCAGGAGTTCCTGGTGCGTTCGGCAAAAAAGCACAGCGATTACGAGCAGACGTTCTAGGCCATCCGCTGCACGCGACAACAACCACAGACATGCCACAAGGGCCGGGGTTTAGATCCTGGCCCTTTTCGTATAGCCGCTCGCCAGCGGTTATTGACCTCACGACCGGCAAGCAGCGATTTTCCCGTTTCAATCCCGCTTCGTCGCTTGCAATCCCCAAGGGGGTTTCGCATAATAGCTGTTAAGCTTCGCGACGGAAAACGCAGATGAAACGAACCATATACCGTTGCTTTGGGGCATAGCCCCGCTTCATCTTCTCTCGCGCAGCCAACTGAATGATGCGATTTGGGTGCTGGAAGA
>CABUTP010000211.1 GCA_902494545.1 uncultured Collinsella sp.
CGCCGTTTACCCTAATCGATTACTTTCCCAAGGATATGCTCTGCATCATCGACGAGAGTCATGTGACGGTGCCGCAGATCCGCGGCATGCACGAAGGCGACCGCTCGCGTAAGGTGACGCTGGTGGAGCATGGTTTTCGTTTGCCTTCGGCACTCGATAACCGCCCGCTTCGTTTCGATGAGTTTGAGGCGAGGATTCCCCAGTTCATCTACGTTTCGGCCACGCCGGGCGACTATGAGCTGCGGGTTAGCCAGAACGACGTTGAGCAGATTATTCGTCCGACCGGCCTGCTCGACCCCAAGATCGATGTGCGTCCGGTTCGTGGGCAGATTGACGATCTTGAGGATGAGATTCGCGAGCGCGTTGCCCGCAAGGAGCGCGTGCTGGTGACCACGCTCACCAAGCGCATGGCTGAGGACCTGACCGACCATCTGCTTGATGCCGGCATTAAGGTCAATTACATACACTCCGATACAGCGACGATGGACCGCGTCGAGATCCTGCGAACGCTGCGCGAGGGAAAGATTGATGTTCTCGTTGGCATCAACCTGCTCCGCGAGGGTCTGGACCTTCCCGAGGTATCACTGGTGGCAATTCTCGACGCTGACAAGGAAGGCTTCTTGCGCAACCGCCGTTCGCTGATTCAGACGATTGGCCGTGCGGCCCGTAATGCCGACGGCGAGGTCATCATGTATGCAGACGTTGTGACCGATTCGATGAAAGAAGCCATCGAGGAGACGCAGCGCCGTCGCGAGATTCAGATGGCATATAACGAAGAGCATGGCATTGTGCCCAAGACGGTCCGCAAGGCCATTAACGACATTTCGAGCTTTATTGCCGAGGCCGAAAAGACTGTGGGCTCGAAGGGACGCTCGAGAGGCGATTCACTGGGTCACGGTGCGTTCTATACACCCGACGAAAACGGCGAGGGCGCCGCGCCGGAGACGGTGGCACCCGAGCAGACGCTTGCCGAGCAGCTAGAAGGGCTACCGCATGACGAGCTCGTGCGGATCGTCGAGACCATGGAGGAAGACATGCGTAACGCTTCCGCCGCCATGGACTTTGAGGAGGCGGCGCGTCTGCGCGATGCCGTCGTTCAGATTCGGGCGATGCTTGAGGGCACATCTGAGGACGAAACGATTGAGCGTTTGCGTTCGCAGGCTCGCAAGGGCTCTACCTTTGCTTCGGGCAGAAAACGCCAGGGTGCACGATTCAGGAAGTAGTGAACAGGCCCCGAGTTCCCTGTGGAGCTCGGGGCCTGTGTCGTTCGGACGCGAGAGTTCGTGCACTAGAGGTCTGCTATCAGCGCCTCAGCGCAACGGATGCCGTCGGTGGCGGCACTCATGATGCCGCCGGCATATCCGGCACCCTCGCCGCAAGGGTAAAGGCCCGGGGTCGACACGGCGTGGCATGTTCGATCGCGGATGACCGTAACCGGGGAGCTCGAACGCGTCTCCACGCCAGTGAGGACCGCATCGGGGCGGTCATAGCCACGCAGTTTCCTACCGAGAAGGGGAATTCCCAAACGAAGCGATTCGACGATATGCTGCGGGAGGGCATCGTCGATCGCCGTCCAGGTCACGCCAAGTGGATAGGTTGGTTTTACCTCTCCGGGTGCCGTGCTGGCGCGTCTAGCAAGGAAATCTCCGACGAGCTGTGCCGGCGCGTTCCAGTTAGAGCCACCCAGGCGATAGGCGGCTCGCTCGCAGGCGCGCTGGAGATCAATGCCTGCGAGCGGATCATCGCTGGGAAGGTCATCAGGTGTGACGTTAACGAGTAGGGCGGCATTTGCGTTGCGCCCGTCGCGGGCATTGAGGCTGGCACCGTTGACGCACAGATGGCCCTGCTCGGAAGAAGCCGCGACAACCTGTCCGCCGGGGCACATGCAAAATGAGAACACGCTGCGGCCGTTGGGGAGATGGGCGACAAGCTTGTAGGGGGCTGCTCCGAGTGCCGGGTGTCCCGCCGAAGGGCCATATTGGGCACGGTCGATGTCATGCTGTGGATGCTCGATGCGCACACCCATGGCAAAGGTCTTTTGCGCGAGGGTAACGTCATGTTCTTTGAGAAGCTCGAATACGTCGCGGGCGGAATGGCCGCAGGCGAGAATGAGGTGCTTTGTGGCGATTGTCTCGCTTGTGGTTTCTTGGGGCGGTTGGACATCGACGCCGGTGATGGCGCCAGATTCATCGGTTCGAATATTGACGAGCTTTGTTCGATAGCGGACGGTTCCACCGAGCTGCTCGATGCGCTGAGAAATGTTGGTGACGACGGTGGGTAGGATGTCGGAGCCAATGTGCGGCTTGGCGTCCCACAGGATGTCGCGAGGTGAGCCCGCTTCGACGAAGGTCTCAAGAATCAGTCGATGGGCAGGATTCTTGGTTCCCGTGTTGAGCTTGCCGTCCGAGAAGGTCCCTGCGCCGCCCAGGCCAAATTGGATATTGCTTTCGGGGTCGAGGATACGCTCCTTAAGAAAGAGATCAATCGCTTCCGAGCGGCGAAGCGCGGGGTCGCCGCGCTCGATGAGCAGGGGTTTAAGGCCCGCTTCGGCAAGGGTCAGGGCGGCGAAGAGACCGGCGCAACCGGCGCCGACAACGACGGGACGCCCCTTGGGTGCATTTGGGACAGGGTTGGGGAATGAAGGAGCCTCGCCGTCTACCATGCGGATGCGCGAGCGGTCGCGCTCGGCGACGCGGTCGACCACCTCCTGCTCGAGTCGGGAGCTTGTCAGCTCAACTCGAAAGCTCAAAATAAAATGGACATCTCGTTTTTTACGGGCGTCGATTGACTTGCGATGGAGCTCAATGGCTTTAATCTGGGAATCCTCGCATCGCAGGGCTCGTTTGACGGCGCGTCTACCAATAGCAAGGCAGGCGGCTTCGTCGCCGGCTTCATCGAGTGACGCGTGGACTTGGGTGATTTCGATCATCGAGGTCTCCTTAGATGCAAGAAAGAGGCCGCCCGGTGTCCCAGACGGCCCGAATGCGTTTTGATTATAGACTGCGCGGCTATAGGCTGCTTACAGCGCGAATACCCGAGATCCAAGCCCATGCAAGGTTGAAACCGCCGCAATCGGCATCGATGTCGAGCGCCTCGCCACAGATGTAAAGTGGGGCGTCTGCCGCGTTGCTCACGCAGAGGTTGGGAGCTGAGACGCTCTCGATGGGCACGCCGCCGCGCGTGACCTGGGCCGAACGCTCCTCTGTCGTTCCCTCGACGAGCAGCTTAAAGTGCTTGAGGATTGAGACCAGATGGATGACGTCGTGCGACCCGGGGTGGCACTGTTCGAATGCGGTGCAGACAACGTGAGAGAACTGCGGGGCAAGCATACCGTCGAGCCAGCGGGGGTCGCGGGGTGAAAAGCCGCCGAGCAACGCAACTC
>CABUTP010000212.1 GCA_902494545.1 uncultured Collinsella sp.
ATCCTCGTCCGAAGCCGACTGCTCATCGGTCAGCGACGTAATGACCAGCACTTCCTCGTTGTTCTCGGCCGTGGTCTGAGCGCGCACCACGATGGTGTAATACACATCGTTGGCCGACTTCTCCACCGAGGAAACAGTGCCGAGCGGCAGGCCCTTGGGGAACACGCCGCCAATGCCAGAGGTCACGATGATGTCGCCGACTTTGACGTCGGAGTCAACACTCACGTACTCAAGGCGCAGGGTGCCATCGGGCTGGCCCTGCAGCATACCCTGGGCGCGCGTGTCCTGCACCATAGCCGACACGCCCGAGTTCTCGTCACCAATCAGGCGCACGGTAGAGGTCTTGGCCGATACCTCAATAATCTGGCCGATAACACCGGCAGAACTCGTCACGGGCATGTTGATGGTAAGGCCGTCGGCAGATCCCTTGTCGATGGTAACGGTCGAGGTCCAGGCATCGCCCGACGCACCGACGATACGAGCAGCGGTCGACTTAAGGTTGTAGGTCGATTGCAGTCCGACCAGACCCTCCAGGCGCTCGGCAGTCTTTTGAGCCTCGGAAAGCTCGGCGACCTTAGAGGTCAGCACCTCGTTTTGCTTCTTGAGGTCGTCGAGCGACTCCTGCGAAGCCGTGAGGTTGGAGAACACGTTGCCGATCGCGTTGAAGGGAGCCGCCACGGCCGAGCCCAAAAAGCGCACCGGCGAGGTAATCGTCGTCACACCCGAGCGCACAGCATGAATCGGCCCGGCCTCGCCCTCACGGATATAAAACGTGAGCAGCAACACCGAAATCAGGCTGAAAACAATCAACGGGCGCATACCCGTTGATTGTCGCTTGGTATTCAGATTTGGAGAGAAACCCGAAGATCGTGCCAAATGGAATCCACCTTTTGGAAATTAAGCATTGGTTTGGACGAAGCCACCGTCAAAGGCGTTGGCCTCGAGCACGCGGGCGCAGCCGTTTACGACGTTATCGAGCGCCGTGGGGCTGACGTTGACCGAAACGCCGGTCTCGTCGCGCAGACGCACGTCGAGGCCGCGCAGCAGCGCACCGCCGCCGGTCAACAGGATGCCGTAGTACATAAGATCCGAGGCAAGATCGGGCGGCGTGGCGTCGAGGGCGTCCTTGACGGCCTTGGCCATCTCGTCGAGCGGCTTGTTGAGCGCGCGACGAATCTCCTCACTCTCGATACGCACGGTCTTGGGAAGGCCCGTGATAACGTCGCGTCCGTTGACCTCGACGTCAAGCTCATCCTTGAGCGGCACAGCGGAGCCGACCTTGATCTTGATGTCCTCTGCCGTACGCTCGCCGATGGCAAGGTTGTAGGCATCACGAACGTGCGTGAGGATGGCCTGATCGAACTCGTCGCCTGCAATACGGATGGACTGCGAGACGACGATGCCGCCCATGGCGATAACAGCGACCTCGGTGGTACCGCCACCGATGTCGATGACCATGGAGCCGGTGGGTTCCTCGACGGGCAGGTCGGCGCCGATAGCGGCGGCCATAGGCTCTTCGATCAGATAGGCCTGGCGGGCACCGGCCTGGATCGTGGCCTCAAAGACAGCTCGCTTCTCGACCGACGTGACGCCGGAAGGAACGCAGACGACAACGCGCGGACGCGGGGTCCACGGATAGCGCTTCTCGGACGCCTTGTCGATAAAGTAGCGAAGCATGGCCTCGGTAACATCGAAGTCGGCGATGACGCCGTCCTTCAGGGGACGAACGGCCACGATGTTGCCGGGCGTACGGCCGAGCATGCGCTTTGCCTCGATACCGACCGCCAGGATGCGCTCGTCGTTCTTGTCGATGGCGACAACGGAAGGCTCGCGAATGACGATGCCCTTGCCGCGCACGGAGACAAGCGTGTTGGCGGTGCCGAGGTCGATGGCAAGATCGCCCGCATAGCTACCGAAGAACATATCCATCAAAGAAAACAACGCAACTCCTGATGTGTTGGATGATTGCTGGAAAACTACTAGCCCATCATACTAGCGCAAGCCCGGCACCTCACTTGCGGTGAAGCACCGGGCAGCGCCAAATCTCATAAGGTCACTACTGGTTGTCAGCAGCCGAGAGATCGATGTCAAGCGAGGAGACGGCCCAACCGATATGGTTGTCGGAGCGCACGAACTTGACGGTGTACTCCTGCTCGCCGCCCTTGGACAGCGACGCCTTAACCTTGGCGGTGGTCTCGGTCATAGACTGGTCCATGCCCTCAATGGAGACGGTGGCGCCCTGCGGAATCGAGGAAATGATCATCGACTTGGCGTCCTCGGACAGGCTGGAGGCCAGGCAGGACTCGGCCTTGGCGGTATCGCCGTCACCGGCAGCCTGGAACAGGTCGGTGACAACAGACTCCTGCGAGGGAAAGCCCAGGCCGCGCGTGTAGGCAAAGCCAAGACCGCCTGCGGCAATGACGATCAGCAGAAGCAGCACCAAGAATACCTTGAGGCCCGTGTGGCGATGGCGACGACGGACCTTGGCCTCCTTGCGGTCCTGCTGAACCATCTCGGACTCGGACAGGGTGAAGAAGCCGGTGTCCGAGGGGTCGGGCATAAATTGACCGGTAGCACCCGTGGGGTCGAGCGGGTCGACGGCGGGAGCATCCATCGCGGGAGCCGGCGCCGTGGCCATGGCCGTCTGGGCCGAAAGCGCAGCGAGGGAATCGTGCACGCGGGCAAGCTCGTCGGCCTGCTCGGGCGTGAGCTGGTAGATACCGTCGGCGGTGGCGGCGTTAAAGGCATCGAGCGCGTCAGAGGGACGACCGGCGGCAGAGAGCGCCTCGCCCATACCGGCGTTAAGCGCACGCGTGTCATCGCGTGGACCGGCAAAGTCGATGGCCGTGCGATAGGTCTCTACGGCGTCTGCCGGACGGCCGAGTTTAATGAAGCAGCGGCCAAGATCGCCAAGGGCGGCGGCGGGAGCCGGGTTGGCACCATCGATGGCGGCCTGACGGAAGGCAGTGCCGGCGTTGGCATAATCGCCCGACTGGAACAGGGCGTTGCCCAGACCCAGATAGGCCTTAAACGGCGTGGCATAGGATGCATCCTGCGTTGCGGCAGAGAACGCCTGGGCTGCGGTCACATAGTCACCCACGGCAGCAAGCGCCTTGCCGCGGTTGGTGAGCAGCGCACCGCGCTTGCCATAGGTACCGTCGTTAAGGGCGGCGGCGTAAGCCTCGGCGGCCTCGGCATACATGCCCAGGTGCATCAAGGCGTTGCCGCGCAGATGGTCGGCCTCGCCCATAATCTCACCGGGGGTCTTTGCCGCACCGAGCATCTGGGCGGCAGCGGAATAATCACCCGCGCGATAAGCGGCGCGGCCCTGTTGGATCAGCTGGCTATTCAAGGAAGTCCCCTTTACTCGTGA
>CABUTP010000213.1 GCA_902494545.1 uncultured Collinsella sp.
CATCAGCCGCATTTACGTGTGCGGCGGCGACGGCGGAGCCGGATGCATGTCGTTTAGGCGCGAGGCATTTGTTCCCAAGGGCGGCCCCGATGGCGGCGACGGCGGTCGTGGCGGCAATGTCGTCATCCAGGCCGATGCTCAGCTGTCTTCGCTGATCGATTATCGCTTTAAGCATCACTTTCGTGCCGAGCGCGGAACGCACGGTCAGGGCGCCCGCCGCAATGGCAAGAGCGGCGAGGACCTGATCCTTAAGGTTCCCATGGGTACCGTGGTGCGCGAGCTCGACCCCGAGACGCAAACCCCGATGTTTGAGATTGCCGACTTGGTTCATGATGGCGAGCGCGTTGTCGTGGCGCCCGGCGGTGCCGGTGGCCTGGGCAATACGCACTTTGTGACGTCGGTGCGCCGCGCGCCCGCGTTCGCCCAGCTGGGCGAGCCGGCCGAGGAGCACTGGATTGAGCTCGAGATGAAGCTCATGGCCGATGCCGCGCTCGTGGGCTTCCCCTCGGTGGGTAAATCCTCGCTTATCGCGCGCATGAGTGCCGCCCGACCCAAGATCGCCGACTATCCGTTTACCACGCTCGTGCCCAACCTGGGTATGGTGCGTGCCGGCGAGTATTCCTATGTCGTTGCCGACGTCCCGGGCCTTATCGAGGGTGCGAGCGAGGGCAAGGGCTTGGGCCATCAGTTCCTGCGCCACATCGAGCGTACGGCACTGATCATGCATGTCGTCGATATGACGGGCGGTTTTGAGGATCGCGATCCGGTCGAGGACTATCGCATTATCAACCGCGAGCTCGAGCAGTATGGCGCCGAGCTTTCGGAGCGCCCTCAGATCGTCGTCGCCAACAAGTGCGATGCGCCGGGCACGGCTGACAAGATTGCCGACCTCAAACGCGCTGCGCTCGACGATGGACATATGTTCTTTGCCGTGTCTGCTGTGACGGGCGCCGGCCTCAACACGCTAATGCTTGCCGTGGGCGAGCAGGTGGCTAAGCTGCGCGCCGAGTTGGCTGTCTCCGATGAGCCGGTCGACCTTCGCGACGATGAGTGGGAGCGCCGTCGCCTGCAGCGTGAGAAGCGTTTCCGCATTGTTCAGGAAGAGCCCCATGCCTTCCGCGTGGTCGGTCGCGCCATCGAGCGTATGGTCATCCAGACCGACTGGGAAAACGAGGAAGCCGTCATCTACCTGCAGCACAAGTTTGCGCGCATGGGTGTTGACGACGCGCTCGAGAAGGCTGGCTGCCGTGCGGGCGACGAGGTCCGCATTTGCCAGCGCGCCTTTGACTTTGAGGGCGCCGAGGACTTCTCGGAGTACGAGGAGGATCTCGAGAACGCAGGCGTTGAGGTTATTGACGTAGCCGATGCTGCGGACGATGGCGTTGAGATTGTCGATGCGGCAGAAGTCGCGGACGATGTCGAGACCCCGGAGGGCGAGTAAGTCATGTCGCTGCGCGGTGGAATTGGTCTGCCTGAGCTGCCTATCAAGGATGGGCAGGAGTTTCGGCTTGGCATTATGGGTGGCACCTTCGACCCGATTCATTACGGGCACTTGGTTACCGCCGAGCAGGCTCGCGAGTCGCTCGACTTGGACGCCGTGCTCTTTATGCCAGCCGGCTCTCCTGCCTTTAAGCTCGACAAACCGGTGACGCCCGCCGAGGACCGTTATGCCATGACGGTCCTCGCAACCGCTGCGAATCCGGCTTTTTTGGCGAGCCGTTTCGAGATCGACCGTCCAGGCGTGACCTATACGGCCGATACGCTTCATGCCCTTCGCGACTTTTACCCGCCGCAGGTAAAGCTCTACTTTATTACGGGTGCCGATGCGATTATCGATATAGTTACCTGGCACAATGCTGATGAGATTGCCGAACTGGCAACGTTTATTGCGGCGACACGTCCCGGCTTTGATATCGATACGGCCCGGGCGCGGATTAAGGAATCGGGCCTACCGTTTGACGTGCGCTATATCCAGATTCCGGCGCTGGCGATTAGCTCGACCAACATTCGCAAGCGGGTTGCCCGCGGCATGAGCGTGCGCTATCTTACGAGCGAGTCCGTGCTCGGCTATATTCGCAAACGCGGGCTGTATGCCGATCTTGGGCAAGAAGATTTTGAGTGATGGGGGTCTACGTTGTCGGTAGAGGATCAGTTTGAGGGCGATGAGCGCGCGCTGCTCAAGCGCATTCAAGAGCTGCTCGATGTGCGTATGAAGGATAAGCGCAAGCGCTACATGCATTCGCTGGGTGTTGCCGAGACCGCACTCCATCTGGCTGAGGTGTATGGCGTCGACCGCTTTGATGCCGCCGCCGCCGGCCTGATTCACGACTGGGACAAGGTGCTCTCCGACGACGAGCTGGTCACGCGCGCTCTGCATTATGGCATTAAGATTGCCGGCTCTCCGTCTGCCGCGACGCCGCTTTTGCATGGTCCAGTCGCCGCCTATGAGCTTCCGCAACTCTTTCCCGAGCTGTCGCCTGCGGTCTTTCAGGCTGTCGACCGTCACACCGTGGGCGCCTCCGATATGACGCCGCTCGATATGGTGGTCTTTGTGGCCGATGCCATCGAGCCTAACCGTCATGGTGATTATGCCCACGCGCTGCGCAAGATGGTGGGGGAGTCGACGCTCGATGAGTTGTTCTTCTCCTGTTTTGCGCAGGGTCTGGTCTACGTGATCCAGTCCGGGCGCTATCTTTATCCCACGGCTATTACGATTTACAACCATTACGCCCAGCTGCGCTAGCTCGGGTGCGTCTAGAAAGAGGTATTCCATGGCCGACGAGACCATGACCGACGAGCAGATTCTTGAAGGTGTGGAGCACAAGAGCTTCGTTGCCACGTCCGACCGCACTGCCGCGACGCTCTCCGCCAGCGGTGTTGCCGCCGAGGATGTCGCCCGCGCCGCCGCACAGGCCGCCTACGACAAGAAGGGCGAGGACGTGCAAGTGCTCGACCTGACTGAGCTCTCCGACGTGTGCGACTACTTTGTGCTTGCCACCGGTACCAATAACCGTCAGGTCGATTCGATCGTCGACGAGATCGAGGAGAAGGTCGCCGAGGCTTGCGGTGAGCACCCGTTCTCCATCGAGGGTCGCGAGCAGAAGACCTGGATGCTCATGGACTACGGCTCGGTCGTCGTCCACGTCTTCACCCCCGAGGCACGCGACTTCTATCGTCTCGAGAAGCTCTGGGGCGACGCTCCCCAGCTTCCCCTCAATCTCCTCTAAATGATTTTTCTGGGACGGGGATAAAATAATCATTGCTACCGTTTGCCGAACCGCTCACCTTTGTTGGTCGGTTCGGCCTTTTTCTTCCTTTCCTTTTGTATGCTGTGACTACTGCATCCTTGGAA
>CABUTP010000214.1 GCA_902494545.1 uncultured Collinsella sp.
GACCGTCACGCACCTGTCTGCTCAAATGCGACATACGCGGCACCACACTACACATGTCCGAAATACAGATGCGCCCGGACAAGGGGTCCTCTTCTTGAGCAGTATACCCGCCTGCACAGCTACTCCACCGGTTTGAAGATGGTGGACTGGCCGAAGACGCTGCGGATGAGGGCTTTGGCCTCGTCCTCGGTCTGCGGGATGCTCGGGGCTGCACCCTGATGGCCGAAGGGGCTGCCCGCACCGGGGTTGGACTCCCAGGGAGCTGCAGGAGCGCCCTCCTCTTTGGGGGCAGTTGCAGCGGACTTGGGCGCGGACGCCGCACCCGGCACGTCGAACGGAGGAAGATCGTCCCCGCTCGCATCGCCGGCAAAGCCGCCGACCATGGCGTCGTCGTAGGGCACCTGCTCGGATTCCCACGGCGCGGACTGCGCGACAGACTGAGCCTTGGGGGCAGCCGAGCGCTCGGGCGCACGAGGTGCGGGCTCGGTCGGGAGCTTACCCGTGGCAGGAGCGCCGGCGGGGTTGTCGGAGCGTAGCCAGGGGGCTTTGCCTAGGTCAGACGACTTGGGCGCGGGCGAGGCGGGCTTGGACACGGGTGTCGGAGCAGCCGGTTTGGGCGCCGCGGGCTTAGGCGCCGACGGGGTCGACGCCGCTACCGGTGTCGCTTGCCGCTGCGGCGCGCTGGCGCTCGAAGATACAGGGGCCGCCGAGGACACGGGTTGCGGGTCCGCAGATGCCGCAACCCGTGCAGATGGAGAATGCTCCTCATGTTGAGGAGCCGGCGTGCCACCCCCATCCAGGACATAGTCGACGGCACGACGACCGAAGACCGCGCAGACCGTCGGCAGGACTACCGACTGCGTGTCGGCGCGTCCGAGCATCTTGATGGCAAAGGTCGAGCCCGCGGGGAACGAGACCGTGAGCTTGGAGCCGTCGTCGGCCGTGGCGCGGGCGTTGAGCAAAAGTCCCGCGTAGGAGGCCTGACGAGCCTTGACGCGCTCGACGACCTCGGCCCATTTGCGCTGGAGCTCGCCGGCATCCTCGACCGCGGGGGTCTCGGCGGCGCCGGCGGCAGCAACCTGAGCGGCGGTGTTGGGCTTGGACACCGGCACGGTCGATGCAGCAGGCGCGGGAACCGGAGCCGTAACGGGTTGAGGTGCAGGCGTTACAGGTTTGGGCGCGGGAGCCGGAGCCGCGGACTTGGGCGCAGGCTGGGCAGCCGGAACAGCAGCGCCGCGGTCCCAAGGCATGCCACCCTGCTGCGCAGACGTAGCAGCGGGGGCGGCGGTCACCGCAGGAGTAGCAGCTCGGACACCCGAGATCAGCGTCGGCTGCTGGACAGCGGGTGCGGATGCAGCAGGCGCACTCGCTTGAGCAGCAGCCACGCTCGCCGGAACGGCGGCGTTGGCAACCATGGCCTCCAAGCGAGCCACGCGCTCAGCCAAAGCCTCAATCGTTAAATCGGCCTCGGGACGCGTCAGGCGGGTGCAGGCGATCTCGAGCACCAGGCGCACGTCGCTCGCGCCCCTCATCTCCAAGGCTGCATCGTCGAGCACCGTCAGTACGCGAGCCAAACGATCGGCAGGATGCTCGCCAAAGGCAGCGGCCTCGGCAGCAAGTGCCTCGGCCTGCTCGGCACCGCCCTCAAACAACTCGGCGCGGGCGCCGGCAACGCAGGCAACATACACGTCGCGCACGTGCGCCACCAGGTCGCGCGTCAGTTCCAGCAGATCGTTACCTTCCTCGACCTGCGCGCGAATAAGCCCATACAGCTCGGCGACATCACGATCGGCAATGGCGCGCGCAAACTCGCTCAGGATCTGGTCCGAAACCTCGCCCAAAAGCGAGCGGGCATCGTCCGCATGCACGGTGCCGTTGCCAAAGACGCTCAGCTGCTCCAGCGTGGAGAGCGCGTCGCGCATGCCGCCCTTGGCATGGCGTGCCACGATGGCAAGCGCCTCGTCGTCGTAGTCGAAACCCTCCTGCTCGCACACGTATGCCAGGCGGCGCTCGATATCCTCGTTGCCGATGCGGTGGAAATCGAAGCGCTGGCAGCGCGAGAGGATTGTCTCCAGAATCTTTTGCGGGTCGGTAGTGCACAGCACAAAGATCACGTGCGCCGGCGGCTCCTCGAGCGTCTTGAGCAGCGCGTTGAACGCCGCCGTCGTGAGCATGTGGACCTCGTCGATGATATAGATCTTGTACTTGCCGCGCACCGGGGCAAAGTTGACGGAGTTGATGATCTCCTCGCGCACATTGTCCACGCCCGTGCGGCTTGCGGCATCGAGCTCGTAGACGTCTGGGTGGTTGCCCTCGGCGATGAGCTCGCATTCCTCACAGGTGCCGTCGGGCATGCAGCCGCTTGCACCCTCGGCGCGCGCCGCCTCGGCATTTCGGCACAGCAGCGCCTTGGCCAGGATGCGCGCCATGGTGGTCTTGCCCGTGCCGCGCGGACCGCAGAACAGGTACGCATGGGACAGGCGTCCCTCGGTGATGGCGTGCTCGAGCGTCGAGACGATATGCTGCTGGCCCACCACGGAGTCGAAGGTGAGCGGGCGATACTTTCGGTACAACGATTCCATGGGTGCTCCCCCGGGTATACTGAGTCTTGTTGCCGCGGCGGCCATGCGGTCGCACGGCATACTGCATTCATAATAACCCGTACGGCGAGCCCGCCGCGATAGGAGTCCAAAGAGCATGGCAGACGCAGAGAGCAACCTCGTTCCCTCCGAAGCAGCCGACCAGGTCGAGGTCGCGCTCGAGGAGCAGGCCGCAGCCGATGACGGCATCCTGTACCTCAACGAGTACCAGTACGAAAACGACCTGGTCACCGACTTCGCCCGCCTGGTCGCCTCGCCCAGGCGTCGCGGCTCGCTGTATGTCGCCGCGGCAATTGCCGCGCTCATCGGCATCGGCATGCTGGTGGCCGGCGGCAACTGGATCAAGTTTGGCGTCGTGTTGATCGTGTTCGGCGCCTTTTTGGCCTGGTGGAGCAAAAACCTGCACCACACCCTCGCCCGCGACTTTATCGACGCCGTCGAGGCCGACGAGTCCATGGGTGGCCGCTATCGCCGCGTCGCCGCCAACGAGGACGGTCTGATGGTATGGGGCAAGAGCGGCAAGTCGCAGTTCTTCCCGTTTGAGAAGCTCGACCACGCACTCGACGGCGAGCGCATCTTTGTGGCCATGTTCGCCGACCAGGGCGTGACGATCCCTAAGGAAACCTTTATTCGCGGCGATGCCGAGCAGTTTGGCACCTTCCTTAAGGCGCGCATCAACAAAAAACTCCGCATCGAGACCAAGAAGAAGAAAATGAAGGCCGAGAAGGCCGCAGCCGAAGCCAAGC
>CABUTP010000215.1 GCA_902494545.1 uncultured Collinsella sp.
CTGGTATGAGCCAGACCCGTCCCATCGACGAGCATTCCATGCACACCCGTACCTGCGGCGAGCTTCGCCGCGAGAACGTGGGCGAAGAGGTCACCCTCACCGGTTGGGTGAGCCGTCGCCGCGACCACGGCGGCCTTATCTTCTGCGACCTTCGCGACCGCGAGGGCATCACGCAGCTCACCTTCGACCCCGAGCACTCCGATGGCGATGCCTTTAAGATCGCCGAGACCATGCGTCCCGAGTGGCCCATCAAGATCCACGGTGTCGTGCGCTCCCGTGGCGAGGAGACCACCAACGCCAAGCTCGCGACCGGCGAGATCGAGGTCCTGACCGACCACGCCGAGGTGCTCAACACGTCCGTCACCCCGCCGTTCCAGATCGAGGACGGCATCGAGACCAGCGAGGACACCCGTCTGCGCTATCGCTATCTGGACCTCCGTCGTCCCGAGATGATGGCCAACCTCAAGCTGCGCTCCGACTTTACCTTTGCCATTCGCGAGGCGCTGCACAACCGTGAGTTCATGGAGGTCGAGACGCCCTCCCTGTTTAAGTCCACGCCCGAGGGCGCTCGTGACTTCATCGTCCCCAGCCGTATTCAGCCGGGCAACTTCTACGCCCTGCCGCAGTCCCCGCAGCTCCTGAAACAGCTGCTCATGGTCGGTGGCGTCGAGCGCTACTACCAGGTTGCCAAGTGCTTCCGCGACGAGGACCTGCGTGCCGACCGTCAGCCCGAGTTCACCCAGGTCGATATCGAGATGTCCTTCGTGGACCAGAACGATGTCATGAGCGCGCTCGAAGAGGTTCTTGCCGATGCCTTCGGTCGCATGGGTGTCGAGATGCCCACGCCGCTGCGTCGCATGAACTACTGGGATGCCATGGACACCTATGGCTCCGACAAGCCCGATACCCGCTATGGCATGCACCTGGTCGACCTGACCGACATTTTTGCCAACTCCAAGTTCAAGGTCTTTGCGACTGCCGCAAACGAGGAGGGCTCTGTCGTCAAGGCTATCAACGCCAAGGGCGCCGGTGCCTGGGCACGTGCCAAGATCGATAAGCTCGCCGGCGTGGCCTCCACGTTTGGCGCCAAGGGCCTGGCCTGGATCGCCTTCCGCGAGGACGGCTCCATCAACAGCCCCATCGTCAAGTTCTTCTCGGACGAGGAGATGGCGGCTCTGCGCGAGCGCATGGACGTCGAGCCCGGCGACCTTGTGATGTTCGCCGCCGGCCCGCGCCTGCTCTCCGACGAGATCCTGGGCGGCATGCGCTCGCACATGGCCAATGCGCTCGAGATCAAGCGCGAGGGTCACGACTTCCTGTGGGTCGTCAATTTCCCGCTGTTCCATTGGGACGAGGACCGCAAGGCCTATGCTGCCGAGCACCAGCCCTTTACCCTGCCGACCGAGACCGACATCGCCAAGATCGAGGCCGATCCGCTGGCGGCCGGTTCGTGCACCTACGACTTTGTCATGGACGGCTTTGAGGCCGGCGGTGGCGGTATGCGTATCCACAACGCCGAGATGCAGATGTCCATGCTCAAGCTCCTGGGCTTTACCGAGGAGCGCGCCGAGTCTCAGTTTGGCTTCCTCATGGAGGCGCTCAAGTTTGGTGCGCCCCCGATGGGCGGTTTTGCTCTGGGCCTGGACCGCGTGTGCATGCTGCTCACCGGTTCCGACTCCATCCGCGACGTCATGGCGTTCCCCAAGACGGCCAGCGGCTCCGACCTTATGTCGGGTGCTCCGAGTGCCGTTTCCGGCGCCCAGCTCAAGGACGTCAGCCTGCGCCTGATGTAGGGAAGCGGCTACATATTGCCCGCAGCGAGGGAAGGACGCGTGCCTTCCCTCGTTTTTTATACGCCGAGATTGTGAGGGCTTGGGATGACCGGGCGTCGCGGAAAGTGCATCCCGGAATCTGCGTCCAGAACGGGTCGCGCTTTCCCAAAGGAGTCCTCTGGGAAAGCGCGACCCAGAATTCGGCAAAATAATGGGGCACAGTTTCCGGTTGAGCTGTCTAACGGAAACTGTGCCCCAGAATGAGCGCTCAAAACGGGGCACAGTTTCCGCAACAACTGTCTGGCGGAAAGCCTGCCCCAGTTTCTTATAGCGAGTCTCTCTGGATCAGCTGCATGTGCATCACGGAGGTGGTGGGCTCGGCACCCTTGATCATGTCGAGCGCAATGTTGGCGGCCATGCGGCCTTCTTCGCGCAGGGGCTGGCGGACGGTCGTGAGCGCGGGGACGCAGCGCGCCGCAATCTCGTGATCGTCGAAGCCGACGACAGAAACGTCCGCCGGAACGGATAGGCCTGCCTCGTTGAGTGCGGTGATGACGCCAGCCGCGATACGGTCCGATCCGCAGAGCACGCCATCGAAAGCAATCTCGCGCGCGAGGATCTGGTGCATGGCCTGATAGCCGTCTCCGCTGTTCCAGCCGGTATAGATAACGTTTGCGTCTGGGAGGTCTTCGCCCAAGACGGTGCGGTAGCCGCGCAGGCGGTCGACAACAGCGGGGTTGTCTTGCGGTCCCAACACGGCGACGATATCTTTGCGCCCGCGCTCCTTCATGGCGAGTGCCGCAAAGCGTCCGCCCTCTTCGTCGTCAGAGTAGACCGTCGAGAACACATCGCGATAGGGGTGGCCCTCGAGTTGACCGCACAACACGGTGGGTACGCCCAGCTCGCGCAGCACCTCGAGCAGCTCGCTGCCCTTGTAGGGAGAGACGTCGATCACGGCGTCGAACGAGCGGCGCTCAAAGTGCTCGCGTGCGCGGTTGCGCTCATGCATAGAAGACGCCTGCAAGATTACGGGCAGATAGGACGACTCCGACAGCTCCTCGGTAATGCCGCTCAAAAACTCGCTATAGGTGGGGTCGCTGAAGAGCTCACTCAGGGGCTCGGTCACGAGCACGGCGATGATTTCCGTGCGCCCGACAGCGAGCGCTCGGCCACGAGCGTTGGGGACAAAATTGACTTCCTTGGCCGCCGCGCGGACGCGCTTTTTGGTTTCCTCGCTAATGCGGGGCGAATCGTTGAGGGCGCGCGATGCCGTGGAGCGCGACACGCCGGCAGCTGCGGCAACCTCGGCAAGCGTAGGTGCGGTGCGAACTGGTTGGGTCATGGCGTCTCCTGGAAAATGCGGTCGATGTTGTTACTGATACGGGCTGGTGCGGATACAGCTTACTATAGTGCACCTGAACAGCGTTTATGATATCCGGCCACTGGTGGCATTCCACATTCAAGCTGCTGTCGAACATGGCTTGCAAGGGTGGGGCATAGATGGGTGCGGCCGTTGTCCGCTGCCTGGGAATGCTGTTTTGCGCTGAGTTTCGATACTCAGGGTGAC
>CABUTP010000216.1 GCA_902494545.1 uncultured Collinsella sp.
AGAGCCAGACCGACTCCGAGCGCATGATCACGTTTGATCCCGAGAACCGCCCCGGCGTATCCGGCCTGCTTTCGACGGCTGCCATCTGCACCGGTCGTTCCGAGGTCGAGATTGCCGATGAGATCGGCATGGGCGGCTCCGGCCAGCTCAAGAAGTACGTGACCGAGGCCGTCAACGAGTACTTCGCCCCAATCCGCGAGCGTCGCCAGCGCTACGAGAACGACCTGAATTACGTCAAGGACGTGCTGCACGAGGGCAATCGTCGCGCCAACGAGATCGCCGAGCAGACCCTGGCCGAGGTTCAGGACGCCATGGGCATGGTGTACTAGGCCGATTTGCTGGCTTGAGCTTTAGATTGTTTTAGGGCGGGCGCTACGGCGTCCGCCTTTTTTGGTGCCCGACCGGTTCGGCTCTGTCCATTGCACTCCCCCGACAAATAGGAACAGGCCCGCTGGCAGTTAGTTGCCAGCGGGCCTGTTCCCGAAGTACACCGTTGAATCGCACAGAGGGGAGGAATGCGAATCAAACTCAACAGGGCAGGCTTTTTCATCGCCTATTGCCTGCTCCGTTGCTGAAACCAATATAGTTCACCGTGGTTTACTTTCTAGCGTCAATATGCACCGCCATACCTTCTCCATAAGTTAGCTCCGGTAAACCTGCAACGGAAAACCACCACAAAGGGGACAGGCACCTTTGTGGTGGTTTTAGCCACGGTAGAGCCGCTAGAGCCCTGCTGGCCAGCGACAGGCGGCCAAGTCGACGTGCATGTCGTCCTTAAACGCCACACCCTCCCCTAGCAAAAGCTCACGTTGAGCATCGGGGCCGCCAAACGCAAAGCCCTCGCAAATACGGCCATCGGCAAACACCACACGATGGCAGGGAATCTGACCAGGGCGCGGATTGCCGTGCAGCGCATAGCCCACATAGCGCGCGCTTCGCGGACGGTCGGCGAGCAGCGCCACCTGGCCGTACGTGGCGACCAGCCCCTCGGGAATCTGCTCGACCACCTCGTACACCCGTTCAAAAAAGCCCTCAGACGCCATTGCTCACTCCCTTCCACCCGGAAAAGCATAAACCACCACAAAGGTGCCCGTCCCCTTTGTGGTGGTTTATGGCAAGTCGGTTAATTGGCGGGCTGGAAGAAGGCTACGGCTACGGCGCCGGGACCTACGTGGGTGCCGATGGTAGCGCCGATAGTGTGGACGGGCAGCTCGCCATCGGTGTGGCCAGCCCACAGCGCCGCACTGTCATCGATATACTTCTTGAGCACCGCATCCGAAAGGCCCGTATAGCCGAGCGCCAGCGGCATGGAAAAGTCGACGCCGCCTGCCTGCTCGACCTTCTGGTTCAACAAGTTTCGACCGTTTTTGGAACCGCGCGCCTTGCCCAACTGCACGATGAGGCCGTCCTCGGCGGCCACGACCGGCTTCACGTTGAGTAGCGTACCCACAGCGCCGGCCGCAGCAGACAGACGGCCGCCGCGCACCAGGTACTCCAACGTCTCGAGCAGGCCGATAACCACCACACGGTCGCGCACGGCCTCGACCGCCGCCGCAATCTGGGCCGCACTACGGCCCTCGTCCACCAAGCGCAGCGCATACTCGACCAGCACGCGCTCGCCCAGGGTGACGTTGTTGCTATCCACCACATACACGTCGCCGCCCGGTGCCTCGGCAAGTGCGGTACGGGCACTCTGGTTGGTGCCCGAAAGCTTGGCGCCCACGGTAATAATCACAGCCTCGTCGCCGGCCTCACGCGCTTCGGCAATCGCCTGTGAAAAGGCATACGGGTTGACCTGACCAGTCTTGGGCAGCTCATCGCGCTCCACGAGCATCTCGTAAAAGCGCTGGTGATCGATGTCGACGCCATCCATATACACATCGGTGCCAAAGGTGACGGACAGCGGCAGAACACGCAGAGCGGGGTGCTCAGCCGGCGTCATATCGCTCGCGGAATCGGTAATAATACGAATGGACATAGCGAATCCTTTCTTGCGCGGACCTCGCGCGGGGAATTTTGACAGCAATGCCCCGGCACGGTATACGCGCTTAAAACGGGACGATGCAGTTGTTAATGGGTAGCAAATGCCTTGGCGGCCTTAGATCTCGCGCAAGGTGTTGAGAATCGTGCGCAGCGACGCGTACATCTGCTCGCGCTGTTCCACGCCCATGGCCTTACCGGTGGTGTCGAGCACTTCGCGAATGATGCGATCGGCCTCGCTCATGCTCTCGCCGCCCAGGGCAGTCAGGCGCACCGGGGCACGGTACTTGACGGCAGCATCGCCCGAGTCGTCGACCTCGACGTAGCCGCCCTCCTCCAGATGTGCCAGTGTGCGCGAAACGGCGGCACGGGTAACGCCGGCCATGCGGGCGAGGTCGGCGCCAGTCAGGCCGTCCTTGCTGCGCTCAAGATAGTACAGGCACATAACGTCGGAGCCCTTGAGACCCAGCCTTGCACCTTCGGACGTCTTGATGCGCTGAATCTCCTTGTAGAGGCCGCTGATCAGTCCGACAAAGTCCTCAAAACGTGTCTCGTCGTTCCACTGCATGGTGACGACCGCCTTTCGCTTACATGATGCTAACGGGTAAACATCTTAGACGCATAAGGCAACACCCATACCCAAACATCCCATTTGTTAACCCATCAACATAAAAACCACCACAAAGGGGACAGGCACCTTTGTGGTGGTTTGGGGCATCAATAGGTTCTAGGCGCCGCTACAGTTCCACGCAAGGATTGTCGCGGGTCACAAGCGTCTTAATGACAACCGTCGCTCCCAGATAGCGCTCAAGCAGCTCGGCTAAGCGAGTGATCGCGGCCTGGCAATCCCCCATCCGCTCGGGCTCCACGCACTCAATCGCCAGAAATGCGTCCGCCGAGTCGTCGGACAGCGCCGTACGAACGCCGTCGCGCCAGTTCCAGCAGCGGCACACGGCGCCCGCATCGTCGATGTAGGCGAGCTCGCCGGGCAGCGTCGGATCGTCCGCCTCCTCGCCAAGCGGCAAGAACGCATCGCCACCGTCGGTCACCTTCAGGCGAAGGTCCCCCTCGATCGCATGCAGATCCTCGCCTCCCACGGGCAGCGCGTAGGTCAGCGACACCGTGTTGTAAATATCCACCGCGGGCGTAATGTGGCCCACCGGCTTGCCTTTGAGCACGCGTTTGAGCAAGTTCTCGATCGAGCAGCGCGCGCCTTTCTTGGTCTTGAACAGACGATAGGCCTCGCGCCATGCCTTGACCGGTGCGTTCTCGCTGATAGTGTCGCTGGTCAGATGACGCTCCGCATCGATATTGGCGCGGTCGAGCAACGCCGCAATCGCATCCACGTCCTCTTGAGGA
>CABUTP010000217.1 GCA_902494545.1 uncultured Collinsella sp.
AACGTGGGCGGGTCGACAAAGATCAGGTCCCAGCGGTTGCGCGTCTGGCGCTGGTCGCGAATCCAGGCGAGCACGTCGTCGCGCACAAAGTGATGCTGCGGCCCCACAAAGCCGTTCTGGCGCATGTTGCGCTCGGCCCAGTCTAGGTAGGTGTTCGAGAGGTCGACCGTCACGGTCTCCTCGACGCCGCCGTCTGCCGCATAGCAGGTGGCGGTGCCGGTATAGGCGAACAGATTGAGGAAGCGGCGTGCCTGTTTTGCGTGCTCGCGCACCAGGTTGCGGGTGACGCGGTGATCCAAGAAGATGCCCACATCCAAATAGTCGTCAAAGTTGACGGCAAAGGTAAGGCCGCCCTCTTCGATGAGCGGCAGACGACGGCGCGCGATGTTGGTGCGCTCGCCCGATGCGCCTTTGCCGGCGCCCTGCTTGCCGTACTGCGAGCCGCCGCGCGAGCGCATGCGGGCCTTGGCGTGCACATGCTCGGCGGGAACATCTAGGATGCACGGCGCGATGGCCAGAATGTCGAGCATGCGGGCCTGGGCCAGCGCGGGGTCGATGGTCTTGGGCGCGGCGTATTCGGCGATGACGAGCCAGCGTCCCGGCGTCTGCGGGCAGCCCTCGTACAGATCGATGGCGGCGGAGTAATCGGGCAGGTCGGCATCGTAGACGCGGTAGCAGCTCACACCCTCGCGCTTGGCCCACTTGCGGCGCAGACGGGCATTCTTGCGCAGGCGGTTGGCGAACTGCTCGGACTCCGAGATGAGCACGGGCAGCGGCTTGCCGTCGCCCAGGTCGAGCATGGCGGCAGGCTCGGGCATGGGGGTGCCGGCGGCTTCGTCTTGGGCACCTGCGGTCTGCTCCTCAGCACCTGCACTGGTCGCAGCTTCAAATGCCGCGGCGGCGTGATCGAGCGAGGGCCAAACCTCAATAGTTGCCTCTTCATTGTTGGGCATGACGGCAATCGAGTGCTCGGGCTCGGCGTGGAGCGCGCGGGCCAGCAATCCGTCGCGGGTGAGCGCGGCGACCGGCGCCGCGTCAAGCTCGGGCGCGCGGCGCAGTTCACCGATGAGCGTCATGGTGTCATGCATGAGCGAAAGCGGTGTCTCGGTCGTATCTGCGACCACGGCGGCACCGGCGACGGCGCCCGCATGGTCCAGCACGGTGGCGGACTTGGCGGCGCAAAAATCGACAATGCGCTTGTAGCCGGCGCACTTGACCATGCGCTCAGCGGTCTTGCGGGCGGCGGGGTCAACATCCACGGCCACGATGCGTGCCTGGCGCTCGCGTGCTGCCGCCTCGCGCTCGCGTGCCTCGGCAAGCAGCTGCTCCCACAGAGCGGCGTCGTGCAGCTGCCAGCCCTCAAAGCCCCAGCGCTCGCGTGCGGCGCCCGGGGCGCGGTAAGTCAGAATGTTCACGGCCTCCAGCAGCAGGCCGCCGCCGGCGCACGAGGCATCGACCAGCGTGGGCAGGGCCTCGTTCTCGTAGTCGTCGGCCGTCAGCTCGCGCTCGCACAGTGCGGTCCAGCCGACCTGCGCCAGCACCAGGGCGGCGTAGTCGGGGCGCAACACGTGCGCACCCTCGCCGGCACGGGTCGCCGCGGGCGGCAGGCGCTTGAACAGCGGGTCGCCCGAAAGGTCCAGGCTGATGCTCGCGCGGCGCTGGCGCAGCGAAAGCAACAGGTGAACGTCGGGATCGGCAGCGTCGACATCGGCGCGACGGCCCGTGGTCTCGGCCAGACGGTCGCACAGCGCGTCCTTGGCGCGCAGGGCCGAGAAGCGCGTGTTGCGCAGCTGCTCGGTCACGCCGCGGGCGGTGATGGCAATGGTGGCGCCGGGGCGGACGATGTTCTCCCAGGCGATGTCGTAAACGCTATCGTACAGCTCGTCGGCATCCTGCGCCTCAAAGCGCCCGAGCACCGCAAACACGCGGCTCGCTAGGCGCGACCACAGACAGGCGCGGTAGCCTTCTTCGAGCTCGCCCTCAAATGTAGCGCGGCCCTTCAGCCGGCGAACATGCGAAAGCCCGAGGCGTTTAAGCTCATCGGCGAGTGCGGACTCAAAGCCCTCGGGGCAGCTTGCGTAAAATTCCATGGGTGACCTCTCTGGTTGCGTCGCTCCATTATATGATGGATACTTCGTTTACTCTCGCCCCCGAAAGGAACCCATATGATTGATGCGTGCCCCGAATCCGCTGTGCTCTTTTTTGACGTGGACGGCACGCTGACGTCGTTCGATCCCGACAACATGACCGACAAGGACTTTTCGGCGGTTCACCCCTCGCAGACGGTCGTCGAGGCGTTTCATCGTCTGCGCGACGCGGGACACCAGGCATTTATCTGCACGGGTCGTCCCCTGTGGCTCATCGCGGACAGCTTGCGTGCGCTCGACCCCGCGGGCATCGTTGCCATGGCAGGCGCCACGCTCGAGGTCGAGGGCCGCGTGGTGCATGAGGACTGCTTTGACGAAGACATTGTTGCGGAGCTCGCTTGCCGTATGGTCGCGGCAGGGATTGAAGCCTTTTTCGAGACCAACGTGGCTACTTTTGCCCTGGAACCCGCGGGTGTTGAGCAGTCGTCTCTGATCGGCACTTCTGTGGTGCACAGCACCGAGGAAATGCGCGTCGACGGCCGTCTGCGCGTGGGCAAGGTAGGCATCGTCGCGAGCGACCTGGCTCGCGTAGCCAACGATGATGGCTTTATCGATCGCGAGTTTGAGCTGTGCAATACCGGTGGTCAGAATCGCGAGCTGAGCCCCAAGGGCATTGACAAGGGCGTGGGCGTGGCGCGAGCACTGGCGTATCTGGGCCGCGAGGGAAATGCGCGCACCTTTGGCTTTGGCGATTCGGGCAACGACCTGGGCATGCTCGCTGCCGTCGAGACAGCCGTGGCCATGGGCAACGCCATGCCCGAGGTCAAGGCGGTCGCCGACTACGTGACCGACGATGTCGCGCACGACGGTACCGTCACAGCGATGCAGCATTTCGGCCTCATCTAATGAATCCCGCGTTCTGACGTTTGCTCGAACTGCGACTTTCTGCTTTTGCATGCTCAATCGATTTATCAATCCAAACACTGAGGTGTTTATACCGTTCGCCGAGAAGATAAAAACCCGCAGCTCACGCCTTGATAAACATAGGTAAAGTGTTTAGCAGTTTATCGGCCTTATGCAAACGAAAGGAATCAGGCAGATGGCAATCAAGGTGTTCGCTGACGGTGCAAACCTCGAGGGCATGCTCGACATGTACGAGAACGGCAACGTTCAGGGTTTCACGACCAACCCGTCCCTTATGAAGAAGGGCGGCGTGA
>CABUTP010000218.1 GCA_902494545.1 uncultured Collinsella sp.
GAAATAGCCGACCGCCGCCACCCAAAATGGTCCGCTTTCCTCCGTCCCCGACGGATCACGGACCACAGCTCCCCAAGCGACGCCCTTCTGGAAAGCGCATCCCACCATCCGGGCGAATTCCAGGATACCGTTTCCCGATGAGGCCTCTCGGGGAAACTGCGTCCCAGAATTCTGGTTCGAAACGGGATATGGTTTCCCAAACAGGCCTCTTGCGGAAAATGCATCCCGGAATCCCCGCTCGAAACGGGACGCGCTTTCCCAGTCGAGGCCCCGTGGGAAACTGCATCCCACCTTCGAGGGCAAAACAGGGATGCAGCTTCCGGGCGGGGCATCAAAAACAAAGTTGCGGTGGAATAGTTCCTGCTTGGGCTGGTTGAGGCCTTAAATAGGAGCTATTTCACCGCAAGTTATTGAGGGGATGTCCGTCCTCTTACAGATGGCGCTCCAAAAAGCGGAAGGCCAGACGGATCCAGGGACGGACGGAAACCTGCTTGTCCTCGTTGTCGACCGCGGTATTGGCGTTGCCGAGCGAAAGGCCGTGGCCGCCCTGGTCAAAGACGTGCATCTCGCATGCAACGCCCTCCTCGGCCATGCGCTGCGCAAACGGGTAGACCTGCGCGACCGGCGCCGTCTTGTCGTCCGAAACGCCCCACACAAAGGTCGGGGGCATCTGGCGCGTAACGTGCGTGGTAGGGCAAATGTCGGTCAGGTGCTCATCGGTCGCCTCGCCGCCCGTCACCATCGACAGATAGTCGTTGAGCAAATCGCGTCCCGTCTTGCCACCCGTCTTGGGCACGCGCAGGTCGATGCGCGGGTCGCGCGTCTGCATATCGCGCACATAGGCAAGGTCGAGCGACGGATAGCCCAGCACCACGGCGTCGGGACGAATATCCTCCGGACGAGCCCCGGCAAGGCCCGCGAAGGGTCCGGTCTTCCACTGCGTTGCCAACGAGGCGCAGATCATGCCGCCCGCCGAGAAACCCACGATGCACACGCGCTTGGGATCGACATGCCACTCGTCGGCGTTGGCGCGCACGGTAGCGACCATCTTGGCGAGGTCCGCCTGCGGGTGCGGAAAGCTCACGTCGCCCGTCGCGCTCGTCACATAGTTGAGCACAAAGGCCTGGTAGCCGCGGTCCAAAAATGCAAACGCCACCGGGTCCTGCTCGTGTGGAGCGATATGCGTAAACCCGCCTCCGCCGCAAATAATCACCGCGGGGCGGCGGCCATTGGGCTTGTCGGGCAGCGGCTCAGCACCCAGATACGTAAACGTCGCCGGATAATCCTCGGTCGGCTCCTCGCCCCACAGCGCATGGTTCTCAATAATCATAGGTGCTCCCTCCGTGCGATTCGTGCGCACTCGTTTTTCGCACCTTAGCGTACCCCACTTGAGCCCGCGGCGCAGAAACACCCCCGCAATAAGTTGGCCATCAACTGATATATCACATAATCCCAGCTCAGGACCATCGTTAAGCAGCGTAAAATAGGAGCGCTGACCGTGCTGGGAAACACGTACGAAACGTTTCCGGCAAACCACACGCGTGCAACATGCGCGCCTGATACGTTGGAGGCATCTATGGGTCTGCTCGATTCGCTCAAGTCCACGTTCACTTCGTCGGGCGAGGCGTCCGTTCCGCCCGCAGCAAGCTTCGCCACCCGCGAAGGCGTCATCTACGCTCCCGTCAACGGCGTGCTTGTCAATCTGAGTGAGGTTCCCGACGAGACCATCGCCTCGGGCATGCTCGGCCAGGGCTACGGCATCGAGCCCATTACCGGCACCATTTACGCCCCCGCCAACGGCCGTATCGGCGCCATCACCGTCACCAACCACTCCATCGGCATGATTACCGAGGACGGTCTTCGCGTGTTCATCCATGTTGGCCTGGGCACCGTGGAAATGAACGGCAAGGGTTTTGCCCGCTTTGTCGAGATGGGCGATGTGGTCAAGGCGGGCCAGCCGCTCATCAGCTTCGACCGCGACGCCATCAAGGCCGCTGGTCACGAGGACATCGTGACCGTCATCATCTCTGAGCTCGATCGCCTCAAGAGCATCGACCATGTCGGCGAGTCCGGCACGCTTATCGGCGGCAACCCGCTCGTCAAGCTCGGCGATCCGCTGCTGGTTGCCAAGACCAAGTAGCAGACTGCCGTCACATAACGGGTCAACCACCCGTGCATCTTTGCCGCATCTGTGTTGTTGTTTTTGCCTATGTAGAGGTTCTGAAACGTTTCTATATAGGCAGCTGAGCATCAACGCAGGTGCGGCTTTTGCGTAGCGAGGCATCGTCCCGCGGCATGTTGTTCAACCGCACGAACCCCCTTCCTTTGTCCGCGCAGAGCGCTAGACTGCTAGGTCGACATTGGAGGAAGATCGATGCAAAACACACCCACGGGCGCCGCACATGCCGCGCCTCAACGCAACCAACGCATCGTCGCGCTCGACGGGCTCCGCGCCCTCGCCATCGCCGGCGTCGTCCTATATCACCTTCACCCCAGCCGCCTGACCGGCGGTTTTTTGGGCGTTACACTCTTCTTTACGCTGAGTGGCTATCTCGCCACCAAAAGCATTATGCGAGCCACGGCACGCGACGGATTCTCGTACCCGCGCTATATCTGCCGCCGCATTGCGCGCATGATGCCGCCGATCGTCGTGACCATCGCGCTTACCGCCGTCGCCACCTACATCGCGGCCCCGAGCCTACTCCCCAAGGTGCAGCAGGACGCACTGCTATCGGCACTCTTTTTGAGCAACTGGTTCTACATCTTCCACAACGTCTCGTATTTCGCCGCCGCGGGGCTCCCCTCGCCGCTCACGCACCTGTGGTTCTGCGCTGTCACCATGCAGTTCTATCTGGTATGGCCGGTCATCCTTATGGCACTGTGCAGCAAAACCAGGTCGCGCAACACCGCCATCGGCATCACAATCGCATTCGCGCTTGTATCGACGGCAGCCATGGCCCTTTTGTTTAATCCCACCGCCGACACATCGCGCGTCTACTACGGAACCGACGCCCGTGCCGCCGAGCTTCTATGCGGAGCCTTAGCCGCCATCGCCGCGCCGCGTCTGCGCGAGATGCTGAGCGGTGACATCCATACCCCCGGCGCCAACAAGGGCATCTCAAAGGTCAACGCGATTTCTATCGCGTGGCTCGTTGCCGTTATAGCCGGCGCACTCATGCTGACCGGAGAGAGCGCCTGGCTCTACCGCGGCGGCTTTTTGCTGTTTGCCCTCGTCACCGGACTCCTCATCATCTGCGTGCAGAATACGGAGTGCATCGTGCGCCGCCTGCTGTCAGCC
>CABUTP010000219.1 GCA_902494545.1 uncultured Collinsella sp.
AGTAGCCCATCATGTACGAACGCAGACGCGAGGACTCAACGTCCTGGTACAGGTGGAACGATTCCATCATGATGCGCGTTACGCGGAACTGCTGACCCAGGCGCTTGACCATCGTGGCCTCATTGACACTCTGGCCCTCGCGACCGATAAAGTAGCGATAGAGGTCGATGTCGGCGTAGTACATGGTCTTGCAGCGCGGCAGCGGCACATATGCGTAGATATTATCCACGTAGAACGTGTGAGCCGGCATAGGCAGATTCGACTCGCGCAGTACATCGGTGCGATAGCACAGACTGTGCATGAGCAGATTCTGATCGGGACGGAAGTGCCCGATCTGGTCCCAAGAGAAAATCTTTTTGCGCGGCAGAGCAAACTTGTAGCCAATAGCGGTATGCGTGCCCTCGTAAACCTTCTCGTACACGTAGTTCGAGATAAACAGGTCGACGCGCTGGTCGCGCTCCTCAAAACCACGCAGAATCGACAGCATGGTCGAAAGCGCCGCACCGTCGAGCCAGTCATCCGAGTCGACAACCTTGTAGTAGGTGCCCTGCGCCTCGCGCAGGCCCGAGAGGACGGCGATACCGTGGCCGCCATTCTCCTGGTGCACCGCGCGGATGATTCCAGGATAACGGGCCTCCCACTCGTCGGCCTTGGCGGCCGTCTCGTCCTTGGAGCCGTCGTCCACCACGATAATCTCGATATCGGTGGCGTAATTGCTCCCCTCCAAGATGGAGGTGATGCAATGGTCCATGTCCTTGGCGGCGTTATACGAGGGAATACCGAATGTTATGACTTTATGCATGGCAGGCGATAATCTCATCCGAAAGATCGAGGGCGGAATTGGTCACGGCATCCATATCGTAGTAACGATACTCGGCCAGACGACCCACCGGGTGGAAGTTCGTCAGGTTCTGGACGCGCTCAAGATAGCGCTCATAGAGCTCACGGTTCTCGGGCTCAAGAATGGCGTAGTACGGCGTCTCGCCCGAGCCGGGCGTATAGGCCTTGGAGTACTCCTTCATGATGGTGGTCTTGCCGGGCAAAACCTGACCGGTCATGTTCTTGAACTCTGTGATGCGCGTGTAGTCCTCGCTCGTGGTGTAGTTGACGGTACCCACGGGCTGGAACTGATCCATATCGAGCGTCTCGAACTTCATGTCGAGCGTGCGGTACGGCAGCGCGCCCAGATCGAGATTGAACAGCTCGTCGAGTGGACCGGTGTAGACGATCTCGCCACCATAGACCTTACCGTCGATCTTGACGGTAGTCTCGTCGATCTCAAAGAGGTCACGGGCGTCTACGTCACAGAATACGTCAATCAGGTCGTGATCGAGCATATGCTCGAACAGCGCGGTATAGCCATCCTGCGGCATGCCCTGGAAAGGAGCCTGCGGGAAGTAGCGATCGTCATCGCCCACAAAGACGGGAACGCGGCCGGTGATCGAGGGGTCGATCTGGTCGGGCGTCTGGCCCCACTGCTTCATGGTGTAATGCAAAAAGACGTTCTCATAGACATAATCGGCGACCTCGGCAAGATCCGGGTCGTTCTTCTTGCGCAGCTCCATAATGGGCACCTTGACGTCCTTGCCAAAGGTCTCCACGAGCTTTTGGTACAGTTCCTCGCCGCGCTCATCGCCAAAGGCGAGCTTGAGGCTCGCATGGTTAAAGGGCACGGGCATAAGGGTACCGTTGATGTTGGCGAGCACCTTGTGCTGATAATCCGTCCACTTGGTAAAGCGCGACAGGAAATTGTGCACGCGCTCGTTAAAAGTGTGATAGATATGCGGACCGTACTCGTGGATCAGGATTCCGGCCTCGTCAGTGCAGTCATAGGCATTGCCCGCAATGTGGCTACGGCGCTCCAAAACGGCAACACGATAGCCGATAGTTTCGGCAAGACGGCGGGCGCAAACGGCACCGGCATAACCGGCGCCGACAACAATCATGTCGTACGCACCGGCATTAAAGCCTTCAGGCAGGCCTGAGGTAATCTGCATCGATACTCCTTGTCAAAAGCCACACGCTTTTTAACTGGGCTTTTTCTCAAACATACGTCGAGACATATTTATCAGAGCGATTATAGCGCTAATGCGTCCTATAATGAGCTTGCCACACAAGGAAAGCTCAAGCACCGCGGCGTACATTATTGAAAGGTAAACCCGCTAGCAGCGGGTTTATTCGTGAACAGCCGGGCGCCTGGAGCTTAGCGAAACGCTTGTAAGGAGTAACATGAGCGATTTCCTAAACCGTATGAAGTCTGCCGCCAAGGCCGACCTTAAGACGATCGTCCTGCCCGAGGGCGAGGATCCGCGCACCATCGTCGCGGCCACCAAGATCATCGAGGAGGGCCTGGCAAAGATCGTCATCCTGGGCAACCCCGACGAGATCGACGTTCCCGGCGCTACCGTCATCGACCCGCGCAATGCCGAGAAGCACGAGGAGTACGCGCAGAAGTTTGCCGAGCTCCGCGCCAAGAAGGGTGTCACCATCGAGCAGGCTCGCGCCCAGGTGATGGACGCCACCTACTTTGGCACCATGATGGTCAAGATGGGCGATGCCGACGGCCTGGTCTCCGGCGCCTGCCACTCCACCGCCGACACCCTGCGCCCCGCGTTGCAGATCCTCAAGACCGCCCCGGGCACCAAGCTGGTCTCGGCCTTCTTCGTGATGTGCACCGACACTCCGCAGTTCGGTACTGACGGCACGCTGATTTTTGCCGACTGCGGCCTCAACATCAACCCGTCCTCCGACGAGCTCTCCGAGATCGCCATCGCCTCGGCCCACTCCTGGTCCACCTTCATGGGCAACGTTGAGCCGCACGTGGCCATGCTCTCCTACTCCACCATGGGCTCCGCCGGCGGCGAAGTCGCCAAGAAGGTCCAAGAGGCCGTGAAGTTCTGCAAGGAGAAGGCTCCCGAGCTCGCCATCGACGGCGACCTGCAGCTCGATGCCGCTATCGTCCCCACCGTCGCCCAGCTCAAGGCTCCCGGCTCCTCCGTCGCCGGTAAGGCCAACGTGCTCGTGTTCCCCGACCTCGAGGCTGGCAACATCGGCTACAAGCTGGTCCAGCGCTTCGCCGGCGCCGACGCCTACGGCCCCATCCTGCAGGGCATCGCCAAACCGGTCAACGACCTGTCGCGCGGCTGCTCTGCCGACGACATCGTGGGTGTCGTGGCCATCACCGCCGTCCAGGCTCAGATGGCTGAGTAGCGTACGCACTCGCCCGAAGGCCGTACGGGTTAACCCCTGAAAACGTCCTCGACCAATGAAACGCCCCC
>CABUTP010000220.1 GCA_902494545.1 uncultured Collinsella sp.
CCTCGGCGGTCATGCTCTCGAGCTCCTCGTCGGACTCCTCCGGCTTGGCAAACTTGACCATCTCGACTTTGTCGAACTCGTGCTGGCGAATGATGCCGCGGGTGTCGCGACCAGCGGAACCGGCCTCCTCGCGGAAGCAGGGGGTGAAGGCAGTGTAGCGGCGAGGCAGAGTGTCGGCGTCCAGAACCTCACCGGCATGCAGGTTAGTCAGTACGACCTCGGCGGTAGGAATCAGGAAGTTGTCGCCCGAGACGTGATAGGCGTCGTCCTCGAACTTGGGCAGCTGGCCCGTGCCGAACATGGTCTGACGCTTGACGACGATGGGCGGCCACCACTCCTTGAAGCCACGGCTCGTGTGCGTGTCCAGGAAGAAGTTGATAAGGGCGCGCTCCAGACGGGCGCCGGCGCCACCGAGAACAGTGAAGCGGCTGCCGGAGAGCTTGTTGCCACGCTCGAAGTCGAGGATGTCCAAATCGGTACCCAGATCCCAGTGCGGCTTAAAGTCGAAGTCGAACTCGCGCGGGGTGCCCCAGCGGCGACGCTCGATGTTCTCGTCCTCGTCCTTACCGTACGGGGTAGCCTCGCACGGAATGTTGGGCAGGTGAGACATGAAGTCGTACTGCTCCTGCTCAAGAGCGGTACGGCGCTCGGCCAGACCGTCGATCTTCTCGTTGACGGAGCGCACGGCCTCCTTGGCGGCCTCGGCCTCGTCCTTCTTGCCCTCCTTCATCAGGGCGCCAATCTTCTTGGACTCGGCGTTACGCGTGGCCTGGAGCTCCTCGACCTCGGTGATGACGGCACGGCGCTCGTCGTCGAGCTCAAAGAACTTCTCGCGATCCCAAGACGTCTGGCGATTTGCCATGGCGGTATCGATGGCATCGGGGTTCTCGCGAACAAACTTGATATCAAGCATTAGATCCTCCGGCGATATACATTCCATTTAGGTTGCAACCTTGTACATGTATGGGCAAGTATATACTTATGAGCGTTTACGACCCAACTCAACTACGCAAGAAGGCACCCAATGGACGCAGTTTTTTCCTTTTTGTTTGGCACCCGCACCGGTTTCGCCATCCTTTTCGCCGGCGGCATCCTGCTATTTGCGATTCTTGCCTTTGTGATGGAGAAGCGCACCCATAAGATGTATGTCGACCGCGGCCCCAAGTCCGAGGATGAGGAAGACAGCTTCTGGGACTAACCTGCCAAAAAGAAACAGGTTTATTTTGGTCGGTTTTATCTTGGCAAACGCAAGCGCCCCGCAACTGGAATTGAGCCAGTTGCGGGGCGCTTTTTGCTCAAGGTACAAAACCGCAGAAAAACCCTGCAAAATTAATCTGTCCCTTATTGGTCAGTTTACTGGAGAGTAGCGTCGATGGCCTTGACGAGGGCGCTGCGCATGCCGGCGTCCTCGAGCGCAACGACGCCCTTGATGGTAGCACCGCCGGGCGAGCACACGGCATCCTTCATCGCTGCGGGATGCTGGCCGGTTGCAAGCTGCAGCTTTGCCGTACCCAGCACCATCTGGCTCACAATGCGATAGGCATCGGCGCGCGGAATACCGTGTTTGACGGCCGCATCGCCCAGAGCCTCGATCGCCATGGCGACAAACGCCGGGGCGCAACCGCCCACGGTACCGCCCACAAACAGCAGGCTCGAATCGAGCTCGACCACCGTGCCAAGCTTTCCGAGAAGATCGAGCACCGTGGCACGCTGCTCGCCGCTAAGCGTGGAAGCCTTCTCGCAGGCGATAACGCCCTCGCCCACCGAAACCGGCGTGTTGGGCACCGTCGAGATATGAGCGACACCTGGCAGGACCTGTTCCCACTTGGCACTATCCCAGGTCCAGGCGACCGAAAGGACGACCTTGTCGGCAAGCGCGTCCTTGAGTGGAGCGAAGACCTTCTCGATCATGTACGGCTTGACCGCCGCAACCACGATATCGGACGCGGCAACAACCTCCGCCGCATCGTGGCGGGCAGCCATGCCCCGCGCCTCGCAACGCTCAACCAGAGCATTGTAGCGGCCTGCGCAGGCGCACATGTCGCCCGCGGCCACGCCGGCGGCAATCCAGCCATCGGCCATAGCGCTCGCCATATTGCCAAAACCGACAAATCCGATCTTCATATCACACAGTCCTCTCAGATGCGTTCCTCAAAACGGAAGTCATTGTCCCACGCCATTGTTTCGTGTTGCCGACCTACTTGTGATACGGCTCGCCACGGCTAATCTTGCAGGCGCGGTAGATCTGTTCCAGCAGCACCACGCGCGCCAGGTTGTGCGGCAAGGTAATACGTCCAAAGCTGAGCATCTCGTCGGCGCGGGCGCGCACGGCATCGCTTACGCCGTCCGATCCGCCGATTACAAAAGCGATGTCGCTGTTACCTCGCAGCATGAGCTCATCGAGACGGGTCGAGAGCTCCTCGCTCGAACGCTCCTTGCCCTCGATAGCCAGCAGAATCACATGTGCCCGCGGTGGCAGGGCAGCAAGAATCGCCGCGCCTTCTTTGTCGCGCGCGGCATCCACGCCGCCCGCCTTGGCCGGATCGATATCGGCAACCTCGCGCATATCTACCTTGGCATAAGCGCCTAGGCGTTTGGTGTATTCGGCGCACGCGTCCTTCCAAAAGCGCTCTTTGAGCTTGCCAACGCAAACAACGGTATATTTCACGCGCGTCTACTCCTTCGACTCGTTCTGGACATACCTGGCGCTACCCTAGGATAACCGTCCGAGGCGACCTTGCGGCCCCGGTGGGAGGGGCTGTGGGCAAAAAAGGCCAAATATGAGTACTGTCACCAATTTAGTAGCAGCATTTTTGGCGCAAAAACGCCCTATCGAACCCGAGGTTCTTCCACATTGACCTGTTTTGCCTCAAACTAGAGTCAAATTAACGTACATCTGTTGCGTAAGTTTCAGAATAATGGGCTCTAGAAATGTTACTGTCCTTGTGACAGTACTCATATTTGATGTTTTTTGCCCACTGGGGTTACGGATATACGAAATACCGGCATTGGATCCGTAAATACAGCCTGCTGGCGTCCTCGCCAGCTCGCTAAAAACGCTCCGCGTTTTCTTGACGCTCGCTCCTTCGCAGGTTCAAGTCCCCGCGATGGGCCCATAACAAAAAAGCCCCCATTGCTGGGAGCTCTTTCATTCAATGGTGCGGGCGAAAGGACTTGAACCTTCATGGGGTTGCCCCCATACGGACCTGAACCGTACGCGTCTGCCAATTCCGCCACGCCCGCGTGCAGGAATTAGAATAACGGAGCGCCACC
>CABUTP010000221.1 GCA_902494545.1 uncultured Collinsella sp.
AGCTTTCAATCCATTACCCCAAAGGGCAGAATACTTTCACCGAAAGGAGGATCTTCTTTTCGACCCCTCCAAACCGCTACAGCGCGATGTAGACCATATTCTTCTAGACAACATGGAGCGATTGCCGAAAGAGTTTTTGGAAGAAGAACTACGAAACTCATCAGAGGCTGAGTAGTAACCCTCTCCGGTACCAACAATCAGCAGAATCTGGTACCGCCAGTCAGCGGGCTTGGTACCCTGGGTAAGATAAATTGGTACCGCCGCCCATCGAGCCTAGAATTCCATGTCGCGAGCCCAATCCGGGGCTCGCTTTCATGGAAAGGGGCACGATGCCTATGTCCAAGAACAAGAAAATCCTCCTGATGCTGGTCAAGGGAGGGGCCACCCAGTCGGACATCGCGGCCGCGCTTCACGTCAGCAAGCGCGACGTCTCCGCCGGCGCCAAGGTGATGCGCGAATGCGGCCTGACGTTCGACGCCGTGAGCTCGATGGACGCCGACGCGGTCGATGACATGTTCTTCGCCAAGGAGGAGCGCCGTCCGAACGACGCCTACCTGAGACCCGACATGGCGGCGCTGGTCGAGCGCAAGAAAATGAGTCGGAAGCTGCCGGTGAAGCTCTTCTGGCTCGAGTACTGCGAGCGCGCCGCGGCGGAGGGGAAGCTCGCCTACGCCTACCAGACGTTCTGCGAGATGTTCGCCGACGCCGCAGGCAAGATGGGCGCGACCAGGCACTTCTCCCACGAGCCGGGGGCCAAGTGCTTCATCGATTGGGCCGGCGACGTCGCCCACCTCACCGACAAGCTGCTGGGAACCAGGACCAAGGTCTACGTCCTGGTCGTCACGTTGCCCTTCTCGGACAAGTTCTGGGCGGAGGGCTTCTGCGACATGAGGCAGAAATCCTGGCAGGAGGGCCAGATCCACGCGTTCGAGGAGTTCGGCGGCGTTCCGCGCATGTGGGTGCCCGACAACGCCGCCACGGCGACCGATCGGGCCGCAGCCCCGCGGGTCACGCTCGTGAACAGGGAGTACGAGCGCTTCGCCGAGCACTACGGGGCGGCCGTCCTGCCCGCCCGGGTCCGTCGGCCGCGCGACAAGAGCGTGGCCGAATCGTGCGTCGACCTGGTTGAGCGCTGGATCATCGGGCCGTCCGGCGAGATGACATTCTATACCATCGACGAGTTCAACGAGTTCTGCGCGGAGAAGGTGGCATGGCTCAACTCCCGGCCGTTCTCCGCCAAGGACGGCTCGCGCGACTCGGTGTTCGAGGAGGAGCGCATGCACCTGATGCCCCTTCCCGCCGAGCGCTACGAGATGTGCGAGTGGCGCAGCGCCAAGGTGGCCCCGGACTACCACGTCACCGTCGACTACATGCACTACTCCGTCGACCACTCGCTCATCGGCGAGCAGGTCGACGTGAAGCTGACCTCGTCGTCGGTCGCGGTGATGCACGGCGGGGCGGTGGTCGCCGTGCACCCGAGGCTTCACGGCCGCAAGGGGCAGTACTCGACCAACGTCGAGCACATGCCCGAGAACCATGCCGCACTGGACGACCCGTGGTCGCCGGAGCGGTTCGCGTCGTGGGCGAGGCGCGTCGGCCCCGAGACCGCATCGGCGATCGAGCGCGTCCTCGCCAGCCGCGCGATCGTCGAGCAGTCGTTCGTCTCCTGCCGCAACATCCTCGGGCTGTCGAAGACGTACGCGCCGGCGCTGCTCGAGCGCGCTTGTGCCAAGCTGAACGCGGCCTCGGCGCTTCCCAGCTACACCGGCCTCAAGAACGCGATCCTCGCCATCAAGTCGTCCGACGCCGAGGAGCGAGCCAAGGGGCGCCCCGTCGGGGCCGCAGGCTCCGGCGAGCTGGTGGACCGCGCCAAATCGGCGGGCCGCCTGCGCGGCGCGGACGCCTACAAGAGAGGCGGCGAGTAGGATGCTTACCGAAGAGCACTTCGAGCTGTTCAGACAGTTCAGGATAAAGGCCATGGGGGACAAGCTGCGCGAGATGGTGGAGGACGAGTCGTACGATCGGTTCACCTTCGAGGAGAAGATGGAGATGCTCATCGACGCGGAGGCCGCCGCCAGGCGGGAGCGCAAGGTGGCCAAGCTCGTCAAGGACGCGCGCTTCAAGGATCCCTCGGCATGCGTCGAGGACGTCGTCTATCTGCCCGACCGGACGCTCGCCAAGGACCGTATCAACCGCCTCGCCCGATGCGAGTGGATCGGCGAGAGCGAGGTCGTCGTGGTCATCTCGAAAACCGGCTGCGGCAAGAGCTTCGTCGTTCAGGCTCTCGGCAACGCGGCGTGCCGCAGGCTGATACCCGTGCGCTACACGCGCCTCGCCGACATCTGCGACGATTTGAACCGGGCCCGCGCCGCCAAGGACGGCAGCTACTTCGAGAAGATGGACGCCTACAAGTCCGTCGCGCTCCTGTTGGTCGACGACTTCATGACGACGCCGATATCGACGCAGAACTCGGTCGACCTGTTCGAGATCATGGAGGCGCGCGAGGGCCGCCGCGCGACCGTCATCGCCTCGCAGCTCGAGCCGAACGAGTGGTACCTGCGCATCGAGGGCGAGCTGATGGCGGACTCGATCCTCAACCGCATCGCAACCGGTGCCCGCTACATAGATCTCGAGGGGCCGAACATGCGAGAGTACTTCGCCAAGAAGAGGCGCGCTGATTAGCGGTACCGAGGCAGCCTACTCGCGGTACCGCCTTTTGCTGATCGCCGGTACCAAGCCAGGTGATCGATGGTACCGCGAGAGGTTACTACTCACCGCGGCGCCGGGAAGTTGAATATGAGGTCTTTGAGACGCCATTTTGCGGGTTATGTGACAAAATGCCAGATCAGAGATGCAAATAGGAGTGTATGACCAGGTAATTCGCCGAGACGGTCGCTCAACGTTTGCCAAATGCATCGATTTTATCGGTTGGACAGGTCTTCCCTTCGCGCTATAATGCGGGCTTCAAGGCAAAAAATTTGCCCTGGTTTTGCGCACTCAAATGCGCAAACGCGAAACGACAACTACTGAGGAGGCACGATGACTTCACCGAGGGAGGCAGTATCTATTCTTACTGCTGCGGCTCTAGTCGTTGCCCCTGTGGGCGGCGTGGCCGCAACGTACACCACCGGTTATGCCGACAACGGCGACGGGCACACGGTTAAGGACGACCGGGATCATGACATTCCGGCCAATTACGAGGAAGCGCTTGTCTGGATCAAAGAAGGCAAGACCCTCTATAAGTCTTGCGTTGACTATAT
>CABUTP010000222.1 GCA_902494545.1 uncultured Collinsella sp.
AGCCCCATATCGCTCGACTCCTTCCGCATCTGGTGGCGCGGCCGCGGTATCCCGCTCGCACGCATTGGGCTAGCCTCCCTGCTTGCAGAAGCCGCAGTCGATGTTCCCGATGAACTCGTACAGCGAAATCTTGGCCTCTCCTTATCCGACCAGTATTGGATTAGACCCCAAGGCTCCGGTCTCGCGTGGGAAGATATTAACTTCTTCAATAATGCTTTTGACGACGTCTCTCTGTCCATCGCGTCCTTCGCCCCAGAGGGCAAGGCAGCTGCCGCAAAGCCCGACAACACCTCGGACGGCAATCTTCAAAAGTACTGGACATGCGAGGGCGGGCGTCGAATTCTGCATAAGGCAGGAGCGCACCTGAACCAGGAACCTTATAACGAGCTGGTGGCGACCGCGCTCCATCGTCGCATCCTAAACGCCAGCGATTTTGTGCCTTACTCGCTCGAGGGCACGGGCACTTCCGCCCTGAGCATATGCGATGTCTTCTTAACTGATGAAGAAGAGTATGTCCCTGCGTTCTATGTAAACCAGTACGCAAACGCAGGTGAACGACTAACCGACTACGAGCGATACGTAGCAAACTGCGAGGAGCTCGGGGTGACAGGCGTCAAGGATGCCCTTGACCGCATGATCGTATGCGATGACATCATTGCCAACTACGATCGCCATTGGCGCAACTTTGGCCTCGTGCGAAACGTCAACTCACTGGTCTGTAGACCAGCCCCCATCTTCGATTCGGGCTCATCACTCTGGTGCAACATATCACTAGAGGAGATTAGGGCGGGAGAGCACAGTTTTACCAGCGCACAATTTCATTCAAGCCCCGCCAAACAAATGTTGCTCGTCGAGGACATGGGCTGGTTTGACGGCGACAAACTCGAGGGCTTTGTCGACGAGGCGATCGAGATTCTGTCTAAAAACGACGCGCTCACGGCAAGGCTGCCATATCTAAAAGAGGCGCTTACATGGCGCCTCCGTAGAATGATCGACATCGCTGAATGGAGTTAGCGAGACAGCGTCGCGCCGTCAGCTCCCCTACCTCCCGCGCAGCGCCTTGAGCTTGGCCAGAGCATCGGGGCTCAAACGACTGCCCAGAGTCATCTTGATCTGCGGGGCTTCCTCGGCCTCGTGCACGTCGTTGTCGATCTGTTTGATCTCGTCCACCAACATGCGGCTCGAGATGCGCGTGACGCCCTTGCCCATGACGACGGCTTGAATTGTGCCGTCACTCGATACCACGGAGCACGCGCGGCCTTCCTCGCGCGCCTCGATGCAGAGCTTCTGCACCACGGTATCGGCAGAGACACCCGTCGGCGAAAACTCGATGCGCACGCCGCGGGCCGGCAGATTGGGGCGCTCGTTGGAGATATTGCCCGCGCCGTCGAACACGATCACGGCCTCGTAGCGGCCCTGGGCAAACGCCGCAACATCGTTGATGAGGGCGGTGCGCGCCATATCGTGAACGTCGCTGGAATACGGATCGTCGGAATGGTCATAGACGAGTTTTTCGTAGCGCGGCGTGCAGTGGATCACGTTGTAGCCGTCGACCACCAGCAGCTCGGGCTTATTGGAGTGCACCGTCGAGACCGGATCGGCGATGGCCTGCGCAAACGCATTGCCGCCCACGCCATAAGTTGCGGCCGAAACAATCGGCTTGGCCGAGCCCTCGCCAAAGCGCTTGGCCTTGGACTTGGCGCGGTTCTTCTTGGACATGCGCTACTCCTCCCCCATGAGCTCACCGGCATTGCGGCGCAGCCACTCAAAGCACAGCGCGGTGGTCGCCTGGGCCACGTTGAGACTCTCGGTCATGCCGCGCTGGGGAAGCTTGGTCAAAAAGTCGCATTTCTCGAGCACCAGGCGCGAGATACCGTCGCCCTCGGAGCCCATGACGAGCGCCACGCGGCCCTCGAAGGGAGCATCCCAGCAGCTGCCCTCGGCGTGCTCGGAGGCACCGCCCACCCAAAAGCCGGCGGCCTTGAGGTCATCGAGCGCACGGGCGATATTGGGGACCTGTGCGATGGGCAGATGCATGACGGCGCCCGCAGAGGTCTTGTAGCTGCCGACGGTCACACCGGCGGCGCGCTTATTGGCAATGATGACGCCCGCCGCGCCCACGACCTCGGCGGAGCGCACGATGGCGCCAAAGTTGCCGTCGTCGGTCACATGGTCGAGCACCACGACAAGCGCCGGACCGTCGCCCGCGCGGTCGAGGATATCGGCGACATCAGCATAGGGGAAATTGCCAACCTCGAGCGCAATGCCTTGGTGAGCGCCATGGCTCGACAGCGCATCGAGCTGCGCACGCGACACGTACTTAATGCGGACGCCCGCGGCGTTGAGGTCATCGACCAGGCGCGACAAGGCGGCATCGCGCTCCCCGCCCTCGGCAATGAGCGCGCACTTGATGGGAAAACCAGTACGCAGCGCCTCGGCGGCAGCACGGCGACCTTCGATAAACTCGCCCTTGGGGACCTGAACGTTGTCGCGGTTGCGATCTCGCTGCGGACGTGCAGCCTGGGCTTGGGAGCGCTCGCGCTGGCCCTTGGGAGCGGCAGCGCGGTCATTGCGGCGAATCGGACGCGAGCCAGAAGCAGCCTGCTTGCCTCCACGCGGTGCACGCTTGCGATTGTCGGCCATAAAGCGACCTCCTAAAAACAACTATCAAACGAAACAAATAGACCGACCGCCCGAGGTGCGGCAGATTGCCTTGAAAGAGGAGGGCATAGACCTTGAGGTCATGCCCGACGATTGAAAGGCAAGGTGCCGTGGCTCGGGCGGTCGGGTGCTTGGGAAACCCGCGGGGATTAGAGAGATTTGATACGAGTGCCGGCGGCGGTATCTTCAATCGTCAGCCCGAGGTCCTTGAGCTGGTCGCGGATGGCGTCGGCCAGATCCCAGTTCTTGGCGGCACGGGCCTCGGCGCGGGCCTCGAGAATCTTGGCAGCGGCCTCGTCCACGTCGTCACCCGTGTAGGCAACCAAACCGGCAGCAACGCCCAGCAGACCCAGCGGCAGCTCGACCTTGGGCTCGGGGAGCTCAACGCCAAGCGTATCGAGCAGCTCGGCCAGCGTGTCGGCGGCGGCAAGCGCGGCGGCCTTGTCGGCAGCGTCGCCCGCCTGCTCCAGGTACTGGTTGCACTCGGTCACAAAGCCAAAGACGGCACCCATGGCACCAGCGGTGTTAAAGTCGTCGTCCATGCACTCCTTAAAGGTGGCACGGGTCTCGGC
>CABUTP010000223.1 GCA_902494545.1 uncultured Collinsella sp.
CCAGTTGCTGGGTGATGGTCGATGCACCCTCGTGGCCACCGGAGACGGTTGCCACGGCGGCACGCGCGATACCCCACAGGTCGATACCGCCGTGCTCGTAGAAGCGCTCGTCCTCGACGTCGACGGTGCCCTGCAGCACGTACGGAGAGACCTGGTCCTTGGTGACGGACTTGCGGTTTTGCGTGTAGAAGCTCGCGATCTTGTTGCCGTTGCAATCGACGATCTCGGTGGGTTCACTCACCAGATAGGCGTTGGCGTCGGTATAGTCGGGCAGATCGGACAGCCAACGGTTGACGTTGCCGATCATGCCGATGCCAAACGCTACGCCCGCGATGAGCAAAAAGCCCAAGAACGAGAGCAGAATCATGGGCAGGGCATGCGTCTTGGAACGACTGCGTCCCTGTCGTTGGCGAGGACCCATATATTGACCTCCAGGTATGTCGTGCCGGGCGGCGGGTGCGCCGCTGGGGCAGGATGGACATAAGTTATTACACGATAAACCAAACGAGGCGCGCGAGGCCTCGTGTATGCTGGATGACGGCATTTTTCAGAGTGAATGCATACCTTGTTGGTAAGGAGTTTGCCGATGGCGATTCGGACGATGGGGCCGAGCGGACAATGCGATAACGAGCCGGGGGCTGCCGGGATGGCGCTGCCCGAACTGTTGGCGCCTGCCGGCGGACTCGATCAGATGCTCGCGGCGATTGCAGCGGGCGCCGATGCCGTCTATGCGGGCCTGGGCGGGTTTAACGCCCGCGTGAGCGCACACGGCTTTACCGACGGCGAGTTTTTGCGCGGCTGCGCCGTGGCGCATGCGCACGGCGTGCGTGTATACGTGACACTCAACGTGTTCGTGTTCGATGACGAGTTGGCCGACGCGGTGGCGCTGGGGGCGCACGCGCATGAGTTGGGTGCCGACGCCTTGATCGTGGCGGATGCCGGTCTGGCCTGCGCGTTGCGCGCGGTGATTCCCAGGGTCGAGATTCACCTGTCCACGCAGGCGGGCGTCCATAGCGAAGGCGCCGTGCGCCGGGCTGCCGACGAGCGCGGGGGCGAGCGCGTGACGACCGCCCGCGAGCTGGCGGTCGACGAGATTGCCGCCCTGTGTGCTACCGGCGTGCCTATCGAGGTGTTCTGCCATGGCGCGATTTGCATTGGATATTCGGGCGCCTGCGAGTTTTCGGCCTTGCGGCGTGGACGATCGGCGATGCGTGGCGACTGTACGCAGCCGTGTCGCCTGGCGTACGACCTGGTGGACGAGGCGGGGGAGAGCGTCGTTTCCGTGGAGGGCGATCGTCTGCTGTGCCCGCGCGACTATCTGGGCATTGCGCACCTGCCCGAGCTTGTTGGGGCCGGGGTGGCGTCGCTCAAGATCGAGGGGCGCATGAAAAACCCCGACTACGTGTTCAACGTGGTGCGGGTGTGGCGTCGTGCACTTGATATGCTGCGCGATGGCGCGTGGGATGCCGCTGCCGTGTCGGCGCTCGAGCGCGAGCTGGGCAGGTCGTTCAACCGCGGGTTTACCGATGCATATCTGCGGGGGCGATCGGGTGCTGAGCTCATGAGCTTTGAGCGTGCGATTAACCAGGGCGTGCGCGTGGGCCACTTGGTGACGGTGGGTCACGAAGAGGTGACCGTCGAGCTCGATGCCGCCGTGGCCGCGGGCGATACGCTCGAGATTCGGTTCTATCCGGGTGCCGATGCGCGCCCCGATGTGCCCAAGCGCTGGCCCCAGGTACCCTGCCCGGTGGATGCGGCGGCGGGGGAGCGCGTTGCCGTGCACTGCAAGCGTAAGGTGGATGCGGGATGCGAGGTGTACCTGATTCGCAGCGCCGGCGTGTTGGAGCAGACGGCGACGGCGCTGGAGCACATGCGGGGCGAGGCGGACGCGGTCGTACCCGTTGCACGAGCCGTTGAGATGCTGCCCTTTGAGGGCGCCGTGACTGTTGGCGACGTGCCCGAGGCGGCGTTGGCGGAGCCGACGGAAAAGGGAGCTTCCGCTCGCATGGTCTTTGCCTGGCAGCTGATGGATGCCGACCCGTGTGGCGAGCGCGATCTGTCCGATGCGACCGTGGTGTTCGACGAGGTCTGTCGCGCAGCCGATGCCTCGCGTACCCGCTCGCTTATGCGGCGTGCCGGGCGCGTCGTCTGCCGAAATCTGGGACAGGTGGCGATGGCGCGTGAGCTGGGCGTGGCGTTTGACGTTGCGGCTCCGGTGTTTTGCGCGAACCGGGTTACGCTTGCCTGGCTGCGCAGGCGCGGCGCGGGCCGTGTGTATTTGCCTGCCGAGCTTGCCGCTTGCCCCGGTGTCTTGGGGGCTGTCGACGCCGACCGTCCCGAGCTCATGGTATGCGAGCACTGCTTGCTGACTGCCGAGGGCGTCTGCGCCACGGATGCGACGGGGCAGGTCCGTTGCCGTGACTGCTCGCGTCGTCAGCAGGCGCGCTTTTTGGTCGAACGTGACGGCACGCGTTTGCCGGTCGTTGTCGACGCGTGCGGCAGGACGAGGATTTTCCTGTCGTAGGTGTTCGGTCGCGCCGTTTTGGTTATTATTAGTGGGTTTATGAACTTCGAGCACCGCCGTATCCGGTGAGGGTGCTATAGCAAAAGGAGGATACCCAATGCTGTCTGTCGACGAGCAAATGCGTATCATCACCTCGGGCGCAGCGCAGATCGTCCCCGAGGCCGACCTTCGCAAGAAGCTTGAGAAGGGCGAGCCCCTCAACATCAAGCTCGGCGTCGATCCCACCAGCCCCGACCTGCACCTGGGCCATGCCGTGCCCCTGCGCAAGATGCGTCAGTTCCAGGACCTGGGCCACAACGTCACCCTCATCATCGGTAACGGCACCGCACTGATCGGCGATCCTTCGGGCAAGAACTCCACCCGCCCGCAGCTTTCGCAGGAGCAGATCGAGGCCAACGCCGAGACCTACGTGAGCCAGGCCATGAAGATTCTGGATCCCGAGAAGACCACCATCGTGCACAACGGCGACTGGATCCTGTCGATGGATCTGGCCGGCCTGCTGCAGGTGTGCTCCAAGTTCACCGTCGCCCGCATTCTCGAGCGCGATGACTTTACCAAGCGCTACCAGTCCCAGACGCCGATCGCCCTGCACGAGTTCCTGTACCCCGTGATGCAGGCATACGATTCGGTCATGATCAAGGCCGACGTGGAGATGGGCGTCACCGACCAGCTCGTCAACCTGCTCGCTGGTCGCGAGCTTATGGAGA
>CABUTP010000224.1 GCA_902494545.1 uncultured Collinsella sp.
AAGACCTTGCCGCAAGGGTTGGAAGGGTTGCACAGGACGATGGCCTTGGGTTCGTTGTCGCGGAAGGCCGCCTCGAGGACTTCGCGATCGAAGTCGAACGTGGGCGGGTTGAGCGGCACATAGATAGGCTCAGCGCCCGAGAGGATCGTGTCGGCGCCGTAGTTCTCGTAGAACGGCGAGAAGATGACGACCTTGTCTCCGGGGTTCGTAACCGTCATCATGGCGGCCATCATGGCCTCGGTGGAGCCGCAGGTGACCACGATGTTCTCGTTGGGGTTTACCGGCATGCCCATAAAGTGCTCCTGTTTGGCGGCGAGCGCCTCGCGCATGGCCTGGGAACCCCAAGTGATGGAGTACTGGTGATAGAGCGGCTTGGGGTCGGTCGCGATGGCGCTGAGGCTCTCGAGCAGCTGCGCCGGAGGATCGAAGTCAGGGAAGCCCTGCGAGAGGTTGACGGCGCCATACTTATTGGAGATGCGCGTCATGCGGCGGATGACCGAATCGGTAAATCTCGCCGTACGGTTGGAGAGTTCTTTCATGCTGGTCCTTTCGAGCATTTGCAGTGGGGCAAGTTTACTCCTATGAAACCGGTGGGAATTGCTCGAAACGCGCTCGAAAAACTCTTTTCAAAATTCTTGAAAATTGGGGCTTGCATCGCGTGGCGTTCCTTGCAATAATAGTCGAGCGCGAAGCGCACAGGACACGGTGGGTGTAGCTCAGTTGGCTAGAGCGACGGGTTGTGGTCCCGTAGGTCGAGGGTTCGAGTCCCTTTACCCACCCCAGTTCTTGCTTCGTGTTGATATCGGGTCGTTAGCTCAGTTGGTAGAGCAGGGGACTCTTAATCCCAAGGTCCAGGGTTCGACCCCCTGACGGCCCACCAAAGCATGTTAAGACGGTCAGCGTAAGTTGGCCGTCTTTTTTGTTGACCATGCATGGGGTCGAGCCCGAAAGGGCGCGGAGCTGAGGAAATGCGTAAGCATTTACCAGCGCAGCGCGCAAGGCGCGAAGTGCCGCAGCGGCCGCCTGCGAAGCAGGCTGACCCCCTGACGGCCCACCAAAGCATGTTAAAGCGACTGGCTTCTGCTGGTCGCTTTTTTTGTTGACCTCGCATGGGGTCGAACCCGAAAGGGTACAGACGCTTTACAAGTCGAGCCTGCCCTGGGGGTCGGTGAATCCGTCTGTGTCCTCCTTGAGCTTTTTCTCGTCTGCTTTCACGCGACGTTCGAGCTTTTTTGTATCCTCGGCAGGCGGTAGATTCTCGGGGACAATTCCACGGTCGATGAGGCTGCCACGTACGCTTGTGTTGTTCTCGACGTGCTCTTGCTTGATCTGGTCCAGACCGTACAGGTCGTGTTCCTCGGCGTTGAAGGCCGTCATCGAGTTCGTGAGGTCCTTTGCTTTGATGAGAACATCGGCTAGCTTGTCTGCCAATGCAGCGCTTTTGGGCACACCAAGCTGCCGCTTCATGTCCGCCGTGCTTCTGCCGCCGAATAACGCCTCATCGCCCTTCGACTTGATGATTGCGAATCCTTTGGAGTCCACGCCTCGTTTGAACGCAATGCCCTAGAGCTGTTTTTCTGAATCGGATAGCGAGTGGCGCGCCTGCAAGCGCTGAATCTCTGCGAAGCGCTGCTCTATGAGCTCCTGACGGCGTGTCTGCACGGCGAAGTACGCCTGTGCGAGCGCGATTTCAGGTTTGTTTGGGTCTCCGTTTTTGGCGATTAAATAGCATGCGTAGCGTGTCAGCTTGTAGTCTTTTACGGCTCGTTTGGCGATGCCGGCATCTACCATTTTGCTGGCCTCAGCAAAATGGGCGGCAACAGGCATTTTATTGGTGTCACACGATGCCATGGATCTCTTAACCGCAGTCTCAAAATTACGCCATTGGGTGTATCCGAGGGGTTCCATTAAATCGCGTGCGAGCCAATACTCAACGCCGTCTTCTACATGGGCGTAGCTGTCAAGTTCGACACGCCATTTCTCGATATCCCTGCTGTCCATATCTCTTCCTTTCTGTTCGTTTGTCTACGTGGACTATGCCGACTCCGTATTCAGAATGAGTATATTTGTCCGCGCGGACACGAATGGGCCCCGTGTCGCTTTGAGCTCACGGGACCCATTAATATCGAGAAGTTGTGTTCTGCTCTAGAGGGGTGCTCAGCTTAGTCCGCTCGATAGTGCGAACCCATACTTTTGGTCCGTCTGCGCATGGCTTTGACCATCTCGGTTGCCAGCTTAATTTGCGATTGCAGGCGGGCGAGGGCTGCGACTTCGCTGTCCTGGGCTTTCTGCGTGCTCAAGGTCGTTGCCTCCGTCTTCAAGCCCTCAAGCTCGTGCAGTGCCTTGGATAGACCCGTCTCGGTGCGGTTGATCATGCAGTAGGTGCTCATTGTGTGTTTGAGGCTGCGGGTCAGGCGTTCGGCATCTGTTGTGGCAATGCCGTACTGGGGGAGGGCGATATCCGCCTTCAGGGCTGCCTCAGGCTCTTTCTGCGCTGCAAGGGCTGCCGATGCGCCAGCGATGCGCCCAAACACGATGCCGTTGGCGCTTGACAGGCCGCCGATGCGGTCGGCGCCGTGCATGCCGCCTGTCGCCTCGCCGCAGGCGTAGAGGCCTTCGACGCCCGTGAAGGCTGTCTTGTCGATTTTGATACCGCCGTTGGCGGCGTGGGCATACATCGCCACGCGCATCTCGTCGCTCGGCGCGATACCATGCTCGTCTTGCAGCCAGGTGGCAAAGGTCTGCACAAACTCGGGGACGTCCTCGCGGGGGAAGTCGTAGTGGAGTGCCAGGCCTTCGGGACCTGCCTGGTCGATGACGAGATCGATAGCGCGGGAGGCCAAGCGTGACGTGAAGGGACCATATCCGGAGCGCTGCTCGAGCAGATCCTTGAGTTTATCGTCGGCGATATCGACCGGCTGGTCGAACTTGACGTAGCGCCAGGTTTTCTCGTTAAAGACCAAGTTGCGCTTGGGCTCAATGAAGCCGGGCATCATCTGCATGAACTCTATATTAGTAAGGGACGCACCGTGCGCCAGGACGATGGCCTGTGATGAGCTGAGTACGTCGGCGGAAGTGAGGCTTCGCTCGAACAGGCCACCCGTGCCGCCCGCAGCGATGATAGTGGCTTTGGCTGCTATAGGCACGAGATGCTCGTTTGCGCGGTCGTAGAGCACGGCGCCGGTAATCTTTCCGGTTGTGTCCTCAACAAGGTC
>CABUTP010000225.1 GCA_902494545.1 uncultured Collinsella sp.
CAACATCGGCCCCGACATGCTCACGGCATGCGAGCATCTCCAGCTGTTGCAATTGCAGACCGCCGGCTATGACGATTACTTGGCCGCCGGCACCGTGCCGGCTGAAGCCAAGCTGTCTTGCTCGATCGGCGCCTACGGCCAGGCCGTGAGCGAGCACATGTTTGCCATGGTCCTTTCCATGATGAAGCGCCTGCCCGGCTATCACGACTTGCAGCGCGAGCATCGCTGGGAGGATTTGGGGCCGGTTACCTCGCTCAAAAATGCCAACGTGCTGGTGCTGGGCGCGGGCGACATTGGCGGCCACTTTGCCACGCTCTGCCGCAACATGGGCGCACACGTCCGCGGCATCAAGCGCCATCCGCTCGTCTACCCCATTGTGTTTGAGGATATGGATGGCATGGACGCCCTACCTGAGCGCCTGGCCGAGGCCGACATCGTCGCGTCCTTTATGCCGAGCACACCCGAGACACGCGGTCTGGCGAACGCCGAGTTCTTTGCCGCGATGAAGCCGGGCGCGTTCTTTGCCAACGGCGGCCGCGGCGATCTTGTGGTTGCCGACGATTTGGTTGCCGCTCTGGAGTCGGGACATCTCGCCGGCGTCGCGGTCGACGTCACCGACCCCGAGTCACTGCCTGCGACAAGCCCCCTGTGGGATGCGCCCAACATGCTCATCACGCCGCACGTCTCCGGCTGGTTCCACCTAGCCGCCACGCTCAATAACGTGGTCGACATCGCCGCGGAGAATCTGCGTCACCTGCAGGCAGGCGAGACCCTGCGCTGCTGGATCGAGCATTAGGTTGTTCCGGCGTTTTGCCAAACGCCGGAACCCCTCGACGCTGCGAGCCCCATGGGTTCCGCCGTTCTAACGAACGGCGGACCGGTCGACGCTGCGCGCCCGGCATTTGGCCAATCTGCCGTTCAATTTCAAAGGCGCGACCAGAAGGTCAGCGCCTTTTCATTTCGCGGCACCTTGGCTCAAATGACGGGCGCTCGCTGTCTTTTATTCAACCTGCGACGTCTCGATCATGTTGACTCTACCTGCAGGGCCTTAACAGTTCCGTCTAGCTGTTGGCATTTGCCCAGATAAAACCTGCCAAAATGAACCTGTCCCTTTTTGGCAGGTTTTAGAGCTCCACGCTTTCGGCGCCGTTGATGGTTAGGTCGCGCTCGTAGAAGGCGGTGAGGGCGCGGATGGCGTACATCACGTCGCGCACGCCGCCGGTCTCGTAGCTCGAGTGCATGGCAAGCTGCGGCAGGCCCACGTCCACGGCGTGCATGCTCGCCTGCATGTTGGACAGATTGCCGAGCGTGGAGCCGCCGGCCATGTCGCTCTTGTTGGCGAAGGCCTGCGTGGGCACATCGGCGTCATCGCAGATGGCCTGGAACACCGCGCGGCTAAAGGCATCGGTGCAGTAGTGCTGGTTGGCGGCTTCCTTGATGACGATGCCGCCGTTGAGCACCACCTGGTTGCGGGCATCGCACTTCTCGGCGTGGTTGGGGTGCACGGCATGCGCATTATCGCAGCTCACGAGCATCGATGCGGCAAGGGCGCGATGGTACGACTCGTCGTCAAAGCCCAACGATCCGTTGATGCGGCGCAGCGCGTCGGCCAAGAACGTCGACATGGCGCCCTGCTTGGTCTCGGAGCCAACCTCCTCGTTATCAAAGCAGCAAAAGACCGAGACGTCGTGCGCGTTCTCGGCACCCAAAAATGCCTGCAGCGAGGTGTAGGCGCAGGCCAGGTCGTCGAGCTTGGGCGTCGAGATAAACTCGTCGGCCCAGCCCCAAATGCGCGCATCCTGACGATTGACTAAGAACAGATCGCGACCCAGGATCTGCTCAGGCTCAACATCCAGTTCGTCAGCGATCAGGGCGTCAAAATCTCCCTGCTTAAGGTCACCGGCGCTGATGAGCGGGCACAGGTCGACAGCGCGGTTGGGCGCAAAGCCCTCGTTAACGCCGCGGTTCATGTGGATGGCAAGGCTCGGAATGATAGCGACCTCGCGCTCGGTAGCAAGCAAACGACTCTCGATACGGTCGCCCTCGCGCACCAGTACGCGGCCCGCGAGCGCCAGTGGGCGGTCGAACCAGGTGTAGTCGATCATGCCGCCGTAGGCCTCGGTGTTCAGGCGCAGCGTCTCGCCCGCACCGTCGAGCTCGGGCACGGCCTTGACCTTAAACGTCGGCGAATCGCTGTGCGACGCCGTGAGCTGAAAATGATAGTCACCGGCAACGCCGTCCTCGCCCCACGTCGCGGCCAGGTCCTCGCCCACCTTAAAGGCAACAACGCTCGAGGTGTTGCGCTGCGTGTAATAACGCCCGCCCGGCTCGATGTCCCACGCCGCATTCTCGGGCAGATAGGTGAAACCCGCCTCGTCGAGCTCGGCCATAATGGTTGCCGCCGTATGGAACATGCTGGGGCATGCCTCGATAAAGTCGATAAGGTCGTTGGCGGCCTCGATATCATCGGCCGTCACATGCGCGCGCTCGGGCGTTTCCTGATCCGTCATGCTCTCCCCTTTCGCTGGGTTGATGGTCCCCTCCAGCATACCCCGCCACGCCAGCGCCACACTCTTCATTCCGTGCTTAATTCCGCGTTGCCCACCGGCTTGCGAATTTCTAACATTGCTTACATTTCTATACGCTTGAGCTAACACGTTTTACCCCCGTATCAACAGTGTGCGGGGGTAAACTTATGCGCATGTTATAACTTGCCCGGAAGGATTCATCATGCTTAGGATCGGTCTTCTTACCAGTGGCGGCGACTGCCAGGCGCTCAACGCCACCATGCGCGGCATTGTCAAAACGCTTATGACCAATAGCGAAGAGCCTATCGAGATCTATGGTTTTGAGGACGGCTACCAGGGCCTTATCTACAGCAGATTCCGTGTCATGACGCCCGCCGATTTTAGCGGCATCCTCACCCGCGGCGGTACCATCCTGGGCACGAGCCGTACGCCGTTCAAGCGCTTGGACATTCCCGAGGCCGATGGCGTCGAGAAGGTACCCGCGATGGTCCACACCTATCACAAGCTGCAGCTCGACTGCCTGTTTATGCTGGGCGGCAACGGCTCCACCAAGACCGCCAACCGTCTGCGCGAAGAAGGCCTCAACGTTATCGCCCTGCCCAAGACCATCGATAACGACACCTGGGGCACCGAGCTGACGTTTGGCTTTACAAGCGCCATCGACGTCGCCACCAAG
>CABUTP010000226.1 GCA_902494545.1 uncultured Collinsella sp.
ATCGAGAATTGCCACCAGTGAGACCTCGGGAAGATCCAAGCCCTCGCGAAGCAGGTTGATGCCAACGAGAACATCGATCTTGCCCTCGCGCAGCGTTCGCAGGATCTCGACACGGTCCATTGTCGCCGTATCAGAATGCATGTAATTGACCTTAATGCCCGCATCAAGCAGATGGTCGGTCAGGTCCTCGGCCATGCGCTTGGTCAACGTGGTCACCAGCACGCGCTCCTTGCGGGCAACGCGCTCGCGAATCTCGTCCTTAAGATCGTCAATCTGACCGCGAACCGGACGCACATCGATCTTGGGATCGAGCAGACCGGTCGGACGAATAATCTGCTCCACGTCGTTTTGGCTCACCCGCAGCTCGTAATCGCCCGGCGTGGCCGAAACATAGATAAACTGGGGTATCCTTGCCTCAAACTCATCGAAACGAAGCGGGCGGTTATCGAGCGCCGAGGGCAGGCGAAAACCGTGTTCCACCAGCGTCACCTTACGCGAGCGGTCACCTTCGTGCATGCCGCGAATCTGCGGCACCGTCACATGGCTCTCATCGATGATGCAGAGCATATCCTTGGGAAAGTAATCGATTAGGGTAAACGGCGGCTCACCCGGCTTGCGACCGTCCAGATGACGCGAGTAGTTCTCGATACCGTTGCAAAAACCCATGGTCTCGAGCATCTCGAGATCATAGTCGGTGCGCTGCTGCAGGCGCTGTGCCTCGAGCAGCTTATCAGTCGCCTTGAGCTCGGCCACACGCTTCTCGCACTCTTCACTGATTGATTTCAGAGCCGCTTTGACCTTAGGCTTCTCGGTCACGTAGTGCGAGGCCGGCCACACGGGAATGGCCTCGTACTCACGTAGCATCTCGCCGGTGACCTCGTCGATCTCGGCAATCAGCTCAACCTCGTCGCCAAAGAACTCAAACCGCAACGGATGCTCGGCATAGGGTGGATACACGTCGACGACATCGCCGCGCACGCGGAAGGTGCCACGTGCCAAATCATAGTCATTGCGATCGTACTGGATATCGATAAGCGCATGGATAAAGTCATCGCGCTCGAGCGGCACCTTCTTATCGACGTTCGGAGCTAGGCCAGCATAGTCCTCGGGAGAGCCAATGCCATAGATACACGAGACCGATGCGACGACGATCACATCGCGTCGAGATAGCAGCGATGCGGTCGCCTGATGTCGCAGCATCTCGACCTCTTCGTTAATCGAGGAATCCTTCTCGATATATGTATCGCTTTGCGGCACATACGCTTCAGGTTGATAGTAATCGTAGTACGACACAAAATAGACCACGGCGTTGTCAGGGAAGAATTCCTTGAGCTCGCTCGCGAGCTGCGCGGCAAGCGTTTTGTTGGGAGCCATGACCAGCGTCGGCTTCCCCAGGGCCTCAATAGTCTTAGCCATCGTGAAGGTCTTGCCCGAACCAGTCACGCCCAGCAAAACCTGATAGCGATCTCCGTCCCTCACGCCCTGCACAAGCGACTCAATGGCCTTAGGCTGGGAACCAGCAGGCGCGTATGGAGACACGACCTTAAACGGCACGTCAGAGCCTTCAACGCCAAAGCGCTTAAGTTCACCACCAACGCGTTCTACTTCAAATTCCGCCATGGATACTCCTAACTCATATATCTGCAGTATACGCAGGCGGCAGGCATAGTCCTATACGAACCGATCGGGATAGAGGGTCTTATAGCGAACCCAGGCATTATTGACACGAATCAGATACGCCTGCGTCTCGGGAAAGGTGATTGCATTATGAAGCGACGTACTCTGCTGCGCCCATCCGTCGACATTGCCCATGCCGGCGTTATAGGCGGCAATGGCGCTGTCAGTCGACCCGTTAAAATACGTTAGAAGATACGAAAGATACGCACAGCCAAACTCGATGTTCGTAGCGGGATCGTTAAGGTTGTCGGCTGAATACTCACTACCATCGACAAGACCCTTGGCAATCATATCCTGGGCAGTCTCGGGCATCAGCTGCATCAATCCCTGAGCGCCTTGATTCGACTCAGCCTCGGGATCCCAATTCGATTCCGACTTTATGACAGCACACACCAGATACGGATCAAGATTGTGCGAAATGCTCGATTGCTTTACGTACGCCTCGTAGTCAATTGGATACAAAGGCTTAAAGAAGACGGCAGGGGCATACGAGTAGACGAGCGAAAAAAGGCCGAAGACGAACACGACGGCAAGTGGCGCCACGCGATACCACGTAAAGAAACGTGTCTTAGGCATCGGCCTCATCCTTATCCACTATATCCCCGAAGCCATGGCGTGCAAGCCATGCGTCCAGTTGTTCAAAGAGCGAGTTATCGCCTGCCGCATTATCGATTACCGTCGTAGCGAGATTGCAAAGCGAAGCCTCATCAGGTTGGCATGCAGAGCGCGCATCAAAATCAGAGGACTCCATACCACGATGAATGGCACGCTCGCGACGAACTGCTAAAGGAGCGCTGATAACCAGAATTTCATCAGCCAGGCCAAAAGCATCCTCAAAACCAGTCGGGGCAGAAACCTCGACAACCGCAAAGGGGTAACGGGGGGACGAAACCGTACAGCAGACCGGATCAAGGATCCTCAGCGAAAGCTGCTCAATGAGAACAGGGTGCACAATGCTATTGAGCCTTGCAACCGCATCAGGAGAAACAAAGGCGCGAGAAGCGAGGATGTTACGTCGAACGCCGCCCTCCCCGTCCAGAATGTCCCAACCGAATTCTTCCGCGAGGGCATTGACGATATCGGAGCCTGGCACATACAACGATTTGGCAAGCTCATCCAGATCGATAAGCATGGCGCCATGAGATTCGAGATAGCGGCAGGCAGTCGACTTACCCGAAGCAATATTGCCCAAGACAAAAACGGTAAACATCAAGTCCTCCCTAACGCCAATGGGAGTTATTATCGCGCAAATACAAAAGAAGGACTCAAAATACAGCCAAACAGTAAGACAAGCTAAACGAAAGCGAGTGCTTGTATTACAACACTCTATCAAACACAAAAAAGGGGGAGGACGCGAGGCCTCCCCCTTATCAATTCAAGCGCACGGCTCGGTGCCGTCCACCGGTCAGCGGCGCCCTGGCCTCCCACGGGCTGACCCCGCAGTACTCTCGGCGCGATGGGGCTTAGCTTCCGGGTTCGGAACGGGAC
>CABUTP010000227.1 GCA_902494545.1 uncultured Collinsella sp.
CCCGCTCCTCGCGCGACGGAGGCCGCCACTACGGGCTCGGCCTCCATGCCGCCTCCGAGGCCGCGAGCGCCCACGGGGGCTCCGTCTCGCTCGCCAACGGCCCCTCGGGCGGCGCGGTGGCCACCATCGCGGTCCCCCTGTGCGGGATCTGACGACTCAGGCCCTCACACCGGCGTGCCTCGCAATCAAACGCTTCCCGGATAATAATGCCCGTTGCGGGGATCGCACTGGCTAGTCGCCGCCCATGTGCATGAGCATGTCGGCGATGCGAGTCGCCATCTCGTCCTCCACTGCACGGATGTTGGCGACCCAGGACGCAAGGCCGGCCTGATCGGATGCCTCCGCTTCAAGCACGTCGCGGTTCGCGGTCACCGTCATGAGCGGGGTGACGAGGCCGTGCGAGGCGGTGCAAACGAACGCGCGCTCCCGCTCCTCGACCTCCGCCGCCGGTCGCATGGCGCGTCCCGTTGCCGACCACGCCACGGTGAGCCCCCAAAAAGCCGAAGCGATCGGCGTCACTCGCTTCGCTAAATCAACTTTATGGGATGACGGATCACGGTCTTGAGCTTCTCCGGCGCGCACTTGCGCGGGTCGGAGAGGTAAATCTCGTGATGCAGACGGGCTTCGGAGAAGTCGGGGGCGTAGCCCCGTTCCGCCGCGAATGTGCGCATGGCGTCTATGGTCGCCGGCTCGTCGTCGTAAGGCCCGGTATGCATGCACTGAACGCAAAGGCCCTCGTCGGCCCTCAGCAGCTCGACCGCCGAGAAGTCCAGCTTCTTCTTGGCGGCAGCTTCCGAAACTGCCCAGTCGAAGTCCTCGCGAGTGACGAAATCGGGCAGACGGATGCACGAGATGAAGTTGAAGTCATCCTTCCGCGCATAATCAATCTCGCCATCGGTGCGGTCTTGCCACCAGAAGCCCTCGAGCGGAGGCACGACGAAGTCGAAATAGCCTTCGATCTCTCGCGGGCCCTTCTTCGACATCTTGATGGTATAAGCGACGCCATAGAGCAGCGGCAACGCGTTCTGGTACTCGCCGCCTTCGGCATTGGGATTGCCCTTGCCCCGCACGGCGACGTAGCTCATAGGCGGAACGGTTACGACGCTCGGCTTGCCGGACGGCCTGTAGAGCTCTCTGAACTCCTTCTTGAAATCATATGCCATCGCAACAAACCTCCCTGAGCTTGGGTTTCCGTCGATATCCGACCAAATATAGCAATGGGCGCGGCTTCGGAAGAGGCCGCGCCCATTACAGGATATTATAACACAGAATCGAACGTCTGTTCTATTCCCACTCGATGGTCGCGGGCGGCTTGGACGTGATGTCGTAGCACACGCGGTTGGCGCCGGGAACCTCGGCAACGATGCGGCCGGAGATGCGGGCCAGGACGTCATAGGGCAGCTTAGCCCAGTCGGCGGTCATGGCATCGCTGGACTCGACGGCACGCAGGATGATCGGGCGCTGATAGGTGCGCTCGTCGCCCATAACGCCAACGGACTTGATGTCGGGCAGGACCGCGAAATACTGCCAGCAGCTGTGCTCGGAGTTGCGCTCGCCGGTCTGCTCAAACAGACGCTGGTTGTAGGCGTCGAGCTCCTCGCGCACGATGGCGTCGGCGTTCTTGAGGATCTCGAGCTTCTCCTTGTCGACCGCGCCGATAATGCGGATGGCCAGACCCGGGCCCGGGAAAGGCTGGCGGAACACGATGTGACCCGGCAGGCCCAGTGCCAGACCAAGCGCGCGGACCTCGTCCTTAAAGAAGTGGTCAAGCGGCTCAATGAGGTCGAAGTGTACGCCCTCGGGGAACGGGATCAGGTTGTGATGGCTCTTGATGGTGGCCGTCTTGCCGCCCGTCTTGCGAGCGCCGGACTCGATGATGTCGGGGTAGATGGTGCCCTGAGCCAGGTACTTGACCGGCTTGCCATCGGTCTCGAGCTGCTGCGCCACGGCGAAGAACTCTTTCCAGAACTGCGTACCGATGATGTGGCGCTTCTCCTCGGGCTCGGTCACGCCGGCCAGAAGCTCGGCATAACGGTCCTCGGCGTGGACGTGGATAAAGTCGACGTCAAACTGCTTGGTGAATACCTCCTCCACCTGCTCGGGCTCGCCCTTGCGCAGCAGGCCGTGGTTGATGAACACGCAGGTCATCTGCTTGCCCACGGCGCGAGCGCCCAGCGCAGCCACGACGGAGGAGTCGACGCCGCCGGACAGGGCCAGAATCACGCGGTCGTCGCCGACCTTCTCGCGGAACTCGGCCGTCATGGTCTCGACCAGGTTGTCCATGCTCCAGTTGGGCTCCAGGCCACAGATCTCAAACAGGAAGTTGCTCAGCAGCTGCTGACCGTACTCGGAATGCTTGACCTCGGGGTGGAACTGCGTGGTGAAGATCTTGCGCTCGACGCACTCCATGGCGGCAACCGGGCACACGTCGGTGCTGGCGGTAACGGTAAAGCCCTCGGGCACCTCGGAGACGGCATCGCGGTGGCTCATCCACACGGTCTGCTCCATGGGCGTGGAGTTAAAGAGCTTGGCGCCGGCCGTGCGCGTGATGGTGGCGCGGCCGTACTCGCCCACCTCGGAGTGGCCGACCTTGCCGCCGAGCGTCACGGCCGTGATCTGATGGCCGTAGCAGAAGCCCAGGACGGGAAGACCCAGGTCAAAGATAGCGGGGTCGATGGACGGAGCGTCCTCGGCATACACGGAGGCCGGGCCGCCGGAAAGGATGAGCGCAGAGGCGTTCATCTCGCGAATCTCATCGGCCGAGATGTCGCAGGGAACAATCTCGGAATACACGTTGAGGTCGCGGACACGACGGGCAATGAGCTGACCGTACTGCGCACCAAAGTCGAGTACGAGGACCTTTGCGGAAGCCTTTTGATCCATGGTTTCCCCCTCTTGTTGGCGGGGAGCCGGTGCCCACCCGCGTGAATGAACGAAAATAACTCCCATAGTGTACACGTTATATGGGGTTTCTCGTCCCTCGCAGCCATCAGCGCACGGCAAACGCACGACCTGGGCCCCTATTTGACGGCAATTGAAGTGTTACCAGACGTGGCAGATGATGTAATACGTTTGAACATTGGACGCCCTGTGCCACAATACTGCCGAACGACTCCGCCTCTGCGGCGGCAAATACGATAGGAA
>CABUTP010000228.1 GCA_902494545.1 uncultured Collinsella sp.
CCGAAGGCTTGAAAGGCAGATTGCCGCGCTGACGGGTTCGCAGCGTCAACAAAGTGCCGAGTGGGCTTGTAAGCCGGGTTCTGTCGTGAACGGTCATTTATCTTGTCTGCACGTTACCGTGCAGCTCCACGCACGCTACCCGAACGCGGACCGGGCCGGCCCATAGCGTTCCTATTCGCGCTTGCTCCGGATGGGGCTTGCCAAGCCGCCGTGTTGCCACGACGCTGGTGGTCTCTTACACCACCGTTTCAGCTTTTCCCTTTACGCCTTGCGGCGCAGGTGGGAGTCTTCTTTTCTGCGGCGCTTTCCGTCGGATCACTCCGCCCGGCCGTTAGCCGGCATCCCGCCCTCTGGAGCCCGGACTTTCCTCACGCGTGCCGCAAGAAGCACATCGCGCGACCGTCTGGCCCACTCAGCAGTGCAAGAGTGTAGCACACCGTTGTCACAGGCAATGGCACAACACAAGCGTTCGACACGATAAACCAAGAACCACGCTATGCAGTACAATAGTGTCGTCGATGGGCAACGTCGTCAGTCGAGACGCGACCGCGCTCCGCACCCCTCCGTCTACTCGGTGTGTTCCCGCCTCCTCCCCGAGGCGGGATGTCGGCATTTTTCATGCACCGACAACCCAATAGCCTGTGAACAGCCCGGGCAGCATTGCGCACGGACAGCATCGCGTACCTCAGCAGCAAATGCAAAAAGGGACCCGTCCATTGCGGACGGATCCCTTAAAACAAGTGATCGTCAAACCGATTTACTCGGCGTCGGTCTCCTCGTCCTTCTTCTCGGAAGGCAGCGGGGTAACCTCGATCTCGACGCCCAGAGTCTCAGCAGCAGACTTCATGGACAGGGAGATACGACGACGGTCGAGGTCAATCTCCATGACCTTGACCTGAACCTTGTCGCCCACGTGGGTGACCTGAGAAGGCTGATCGACGTGCTTGTTGGCCATCTCGGAGATGTGCACCAGGCCCTCGATGCCCTCGCCCAGGTCGACGAAAGCGCCGAACGGGACAAGCTTGGTCACAGTGCCCTCGACGATAGCGCCGACGGGGTACTTCTTGACCAGTGCGCGCCACGGATCCTCGGTGGTCTGCTTGAGACCCAGGGAGATGCGCTCGCGGTTGAGATCGACGTCGAGAACCTCGACCTCGACCTCCTGGCCGACCTTGACAACCTCGGAAGGATGGTTGACGTGGTTCCAGGAGAGCTCGGAGATGTGGATGAGGCCGTCGATACCGCCGAGGTCGACGAAGGCGCCGAAGTCGACGATGGAGGAAACGGTGCCCTGGAGACGCATGCCAGACTTGAGCTTGGACAGGATCTCGGAGCGCTCGGCCTTACGGGACTCCTCGAGCACGACGCGACGGGAGAGGACGACGTTGTTGCGGTTGCGGTCCATCTCGATGACGCGGGCCTCGATGCGGGTGCCCATGTAGGAGGTGAGGTCCTTGACACGACGGAGGTCAACGAGAGAAGCAGGCAGGAAGCCACGCAGGCCGATGTCGAGGATCAGGCCGCCCTTGACAACCTCGATAACCTCGCCCTCAACGTTCTCGCCGGAGTTGAACTTCTCCTCGATGCGGTTCCAAGCACGCTCGTACTCGGCACGCTTCTTGGACAGGACCAGACGACCGTCCTTGTCCTCCTTCTGGAGAACCAGAGCCTCGATGGGATCACCGAGTGCAACGATGTCTGCAGGGTTAGCGTCCTTGCGGATGGACAGCTCGCGGACCGGGATAACGCCCTCGGACTTGAATCCGATGTCAACGAGCACCTCGTCATGCTCGATCTTAACGACAGTGCCGTTAACGAGATCGCCCTCATCAAAGTCGGTAATCGTACCGTCGATGAGGTTGTTCATCTCCTCCTCATTGACATCGTCAAGAGAGAAAATGGACGAGTTCTGAATCTCACTCAAAGGTGGACCCCTTTCGAACTACGGGGCCCCGATTGCTAGGACCTACAGAAGGGTGCGACAAGCACACAACGTTTAGGAACACTCGGGAGCCGACAGATACTAATGTGACGCTTATGCAATCACGTTCGTATAGGTTACGGGGAAATGAGTTCGATTTCAAGCGTGAACTGCGATTTTTTACTCGTGTGGAGACTTTTTCGTAATCTTATGGACAGCCGCCTCCACAACTTGACGATAAGCAGTTTGCCCATACGCCTTTGAGGTAAAGTATCCGGAGCCAACGATTCTGGAACGATTTTTCGAGAAAGGTGCCCGCGTGCTCAAAGCAGTCGTTTTCGATATGGACGAAACGCTTCTTAGCATCAACCTCAACGCGTTCATCCTTCGCTATTTTAAGGATGTCTCGTCGATGCTCGCGGATATCGGTCGCCGCAGCCACGGTGGCACGATGGCACGCCTCGGCACCATCTTGGTCGACCTCAACGCCAATCGCCGAAGCGGCACGGATAATCGCACCAATCTGGAGTTCTACCAAGAAGAGGTTGAGCGCCGGTGCGGCATTTGCCTCTCGGACCCACTTATCTACGAGGCGTTTACCTACTACGACCGCGAAGTTCTTCCGTACAAGAACGACGATGTCATCAACGCCCACGCCATGCCGGGCGCACACGCCGCGCTCCAGGCCGTACAGGACGCAGGACTGCGTTGCGCGCTCTTTACCAACCCCAGCTTTCCCCAGGGGGCCATCGAGTGCCGCATGGCTTGGGGCGATCTGGCCGACGCCCCCTTTGAGCTCGTCACGCACATGGGAAACACCACCCGCTGCAAGCCCGATGCCACCTACTATCTAGAGCAGCTTCAGGTGATGGGGCTCGAGCCGCACGAGGTCCTCATGGTGGGCAACGATCCCAAACGCGACTTCCCCAGCCCCGCCTGCGGCATTCAGACTGCCTATGTGGGCCAAGGCAAGCCCAGCCGAGCCACCTGGCGCGGAACCATGGAAGACTTCGCCCGCGACTTTAACGCCGTAGTAGAAGCCTTCTACGAACACCAAATAGCCGACGAACTGTCGTAGGACCCCTCGCCCCAAACAAAATAGTGCCGCAGGTTGTAAGGTGACAAAGAGACAGTCCCTTTGTCACCTTACAAAGACAATGCCGATGTTATGGCACAGACAGACACTATGACCCAATCCGAGGGCACTAAAAAGATAG
>CABUTP010000229.1 GCA_902494545.1 uncultured Collinsella sp.
CGCGGCTCGGGCAGCCTATTTTGGGATGGCGCTCGAGCCGCGTTTGTATATCGGTGGGGACTCGCTATGAGCGTCCCTGCTCTGCTTGATTTGAGCGTGGGGTGGGGCGCCGCTGCCCCCACGCGCTCAATTTGGACATCAGCAATGCGGTCTCTTGGTGTTTTGCATACTTTCCATTACAGATTGCATAAATAGACTGGGATGTTCTTTCTGGTCCTGATGTACCCCCGCCTGGGCCGTGCAAAAAACGGAGTATTCAGCAACACAAGCCCCGCCGGCGCCGCTGCAGTCAGGTAGTATCGCGGAGCTCGATGACAATTTGTGGTCTGGTACGGCGCGAAGTATGCCCATTTGCCCCAACGGGGTCTGCCCACCGACCAAAACCGCCCGCTGAAAGCATCCTTGGGACCAAAAAAGTATGTCCGGCGCGTATGCATTTACCCTGGCCTGCTGAATACTCCTAAAAATGCACGGTGCTCCCCGGGGGACCCGTGCGCGCGGCGAAAACCATGCCCATGTCGCTATCCGCATCGCCATTTTGCTGCACTGACTTTTCTGAATGCCGGGCCCGAATTAGTTAACCTGCCTCCCGTGTGGCTCCGGAGGGGCGGGGCATAAGGTTTATCGCGAGTTCCGCACGAGCCGAAGGCCACTTAATGTGGCCTTCGTGCGAGCAGGACTGCCCGAGCAGGAAACCTTATGCCCCGCCCCTCCGGAACCACACGGGAGTCACCGCTAAGTTATCCCCCGGCATTCAGAAAATCTAAGTGTCAAAAAATAAGATTTTTTGACTCCGTGTTGTATAACCCGCCATTCGTGGGTACCATTCAACGCGTACGCAAACAAAAAGGGTTAATTCGCGTGGTATAACCGCGCGGCCCAAAAAGGAGGAGACAAGCATGTCGTCTTTGAAGCCGCTTGCAGATCGTGTTCTGGTCAAGCCCGACGAGGCCGAGCAGAAGACCGCTTCTGGTCTGTACATCGCCAGCAACGCTCAGGAGAAGCCGCAGCGCGGCACCATCGTTGCCGTTGGCGCCGGTAAGGTTAACGACAAGGGCGAGCGCATCCCCATGGACGTTCAGGTCGGCGACGTTGTCATCTACGGTAAGTTCGGTGGCAACGAGGTCAAGGTCGACGGCGAGAAGTATCTGCTGATGCGCGCCGACGACATCTACGCCGTCGTCGAGGCCTAGTCTCGTCAGAATCTCTGATTCGTCTTTGAACGCGTCCGCCGCATAGGACTCGGAAGCGGCGACGCGAGTCACATTTCTTTTGGAGGATTACCTACCATGGCAAAGAACATTACGTTCAACACCGATGCCCGCGCCAAGCTCGCCAAGGGCGTCAACACTCTGGCCGACGCCGTTACCGTCACCATGGGCCCCAAGGGCCGTTACGTCGCTCTGCAGCGCACGTTCGGTGCCCCGACCATCACCAACGACGGCGTTTCCGTCGCTAAGGAGATCGAGCTCGAGGACAACATCGAGAACATGGGCGCTCAGCTGGTGAAGGAGGTCGCCACCAAGACCAACGACACCGTGGGTGACGGCACCACCACCGCAACCCTGCTCGCTCAGGCTATCGTCAACGACGGTCTGCGCAACGTCGCCGCTGGCGCTAACCCGCTGGCCATCCGTCGCGGCATCGACAAGGCCGTCAACGCCGCCGTCGCCGAGATGAAGAAGCAGGCCAAGCCGGTCGAGACCAAGGAGCAGATCGCTTCCGTCGGCACCATCTCCGCTGGTGACCCCGAGGTTGGCGAGAAGATCGCCGAGGCCATGGAGGTCGTGGGTAAGGACGGCGTCATCACCGTCGAGGATTCCCAGACGTTCGACATTACCATCGACACTGTCGAGGGCATGCAGTTCGACAAGGGCTATGTCTCCGCTTACTTCGTCACGGACAACGACCGCATGGAGGCCGTGATGAAGGATCCGTACATCCTCATCACCGACCAGAAGATCTCCAGCGTTCAGGACATCATGCCCGTTCTCGAGGCTGTCCAGCGCGCTGGCCGTGGCCTGCTCATCATCGCTGAGGACATCGACGGCGAGGCTCTGCCGACCCTGGTCCTCAACAAGATCCGTGGCGCCCTCAACGTCTGCGCCGTCAAGGCTCCGGGCTACGGCGATCGCCGCAAGCGCATCCTCGAGGACATCGCCGTCCTCACCGGTGGCCAGGCTGCCCTGGACGAGCTGGGCGTGAAGGTTGCTGACATCACCGCTGATATGCTCGGTACCGCTAAGTCCGTCACCATCTCCAAGGACAACACCGTCGTCGTCGGCGGTGCTGGCTCCAAGGAGGCCATCGACGCCCGTATCGCTCAGATCAAGGGCGAGATGGAGAACACCACCTCTGACTTCGACCGCGAGAAGCTCCAGGAGCGCCTGGCCAAGCTCTCCGGTGGCGTTGCCGTCATCAAGGTCGGCGCTGCTACCGAGTCCGAGCTCAAGGAGATCAAGCATCGCGTCGAGGACGCCCTGCAGGCTACCCGCGCTGCTGTCGAGGAGGGCATTGTCGCTGGCGGCGGCGTCGCCTTCATGGACGCTGCTCCTGCGCTCGACGCTGTTGAGATCGACGACCCCGAGGAGAAGATTGGCGTCGATATCGTCAAGAAGGCTCTGACCGCTCCGGTCGCTACCATCGCCAAGAACGCTGGCTTTGAGGGCGCTGTCGTGGTCGACAAGGTTGCCGAGCTGCCCGCCGGCCAGGGTCTCAACTCTGCCAACGGCGAGTGGGGCGACATGATCGAGATGGGCGTCCTCGACCCCGTCAAGGTCAGCCGCGTCACCCTGCAGAACGCTGCTTCTGTCGCCAGCCTGATCCTCATCACCGAGGCCACCGTCTCCGATGTGCCCAAGAACACTCAGCTTGAGGACGCTATCGCTGCTGCTACCGCTGGCCAGCAGGGCGGCGGTATGTACTAAGGCCGACAAGGTCTAGAACTCCCACCGGGAATCCGGGGGCGTGACGGGGGTTTCTCTCCGGAACGTCCTCGGACATGCAAAGAGGCTCCGCATCGCGCTTCGCGCTGCGGAGCCTCTTTGCGTCCTGACGCTCCTATTTGGCAAGGTGTTTTTTAGAATCCATTTTGCGCTCGGCCTCGAAGGCCTGCCTGTCCCAATCGAGCGGA
>CABUTP010000230.1 GCA_902494545.1 uncultured Collinsella sp.
CGGCACATAACGATGTGTAGCCCGCTCGAGACCACAATCTGCGCAGCCTCGGGGTCGTCCCATATGTTGAACTCGGCGTACACGGTCGCGTTTCCGCCAACCGTGGTGCCGCCCATGAGGACGATGCGATCGATACGATCGGCACGCCCCGAGTGTGTACATGGGAACAGCGTGATGTTCGTCAAGGGACCGGTTGGAACGAGCGTCATCTTGGTATCGTCGGGCAACCCGGAAATAGAGCGGGCCATCTCCACGATTGCCGGCTCATCGGACAGCTTGCGGTCGGTCGCCCCCTCAAGCACGGCCTCGCCCAACCCCGACACACCATGCACTCTCCTATCAGTCCGAGTATAGGACGAGCACGCCTCACGGGGGCAATCTACTTCGTGCGCTCGGAGATCAGGCCTCGAATGAGGTCGACGGTAGCCTCATAGGAATGCGGGCGGTCGAACTGTGCCGCCGCGAGCTCGCGCGCCACGCGACCCATGCGCGCGCGTCCCGCCTCGTCCTCGACAAGCTCGCAGATCACCCTGGCGAGCCCCTCGGCGTCACCCGGCACAACATTCACGCCAAAGCCGTCACGCACGACCTTCTCGCGAAACTCAACGTTCATGGACGTGTTAATCATGGGGCGTCCCGAGGCCAGATAATCGCCTATCTTGGTGGGCACGCTCTGGGGCGCGTTCGCCACCAGCGAGTTGACCACCATGTCGGACGCCTTGAGCCAAGCCGCCATGACACGGTACGGCATGTAGCCCAAAAGCCTAGCAGGCGCCCCGGTTCGCTCAACCGCCGCCTCGACGGATGCGCGTTCGGGGCCATCGCCAAGAATCTTGAGTCTGAGCTCGGGATGCGCCTTGGCAGCTATCGCCACAGCCTCGACGAGCGTCTCCAAGTCGTATAGTGCCGAGATATTACCCGCGTAAGCAACCCAGACCTCGCCCTCGGGCTTTTCCACGGAGCCGACGTTCTCAGCGGCGCCCGCGTCGAACTCCTCGAGGTCGTTACCCACGTACACCACGAGCTTGGGGATATCCTCGGCGCGGTCGCGGAAAGGGCGCGCGGCGTACTCGTCGGACGTACCCACCACGGCGTCCGCCAACGCGTACGCGCGACGAGCTTGGCGCTCGAACGGAGCGAAGGCTATGTCGGACAGCACCGGAACGTCGAACGCGATACGGAAGGCCTCGGGCCACAGGTCGTTCACGTCGACCACGAAGGGGATGCCGTAGCGTTTCGCGGACCGTCCCACGGCGAGCGTCACATCGTTGGGCGGAATCTGGCAGTAGATGAGGTCGTAGTCGTGGTCCACATCGAAATACGCCGTCACGCGCTTGGCCATCACATGGTGCGCCCAGATGCGCTGGGGGCACATGTTGGCGGGATAGCTCGGCTCGGCAATGAACTTCACGTTGAACGCGTGCATGCTCGTGTCGAACGTCGCCAAATCACGCTGGCGCTTCTCCCAGTGCTGGAAACCGCTCGTGATGAAGTCGACATCGAAGCCACGCTCCACGAGAAGCGTCGCGAGAAACGTATAGCGCGTGGCGCCCTTGACCTCGTGGCCAAGCTTGGCGTCGGCGCTGAATATGGCTATGCGCGGTTTGCGGCTCATGAATCATCCCTTGGTAGCATGCTAGTGACGGCGCTTGGAGACCAAGCGCTTGATGGAGTTGTACGAGAAGCTCAAGCGGTTGAGAAGCGTGGCTATACGGTAACGCTGTTCGCCGCGCGCCCACTGGTCTATGTCCGCACGCCTCAGCTCGCGTCGGAATGCCTTGGCGCGCGCACGCCCACGACTGCGGTCCTCATCGAACAGCAACGCGATGTTGTAGTGCGTGTCCACGATAAGGTGGACCTTCTCGCGCACGTAGCAGACAGACTCATTCGAAAGCTTCTCCCCGCTCGCGGCGCACACCTCGCCATGCTCGCAGCGCTCAAGGTAGTCCAGGAGCTCCATGACCACGCGGTCGTGATCGTCCCAGCGGCGCACGTAGTTCGCCTGGCTCACGGACTGGTTCTCGTTGCCCACAAGGTACTGGTACACCTCGATATCGAGGTAGCAGATGGTGGAGGCGGGCACGCTTGCCTTGACCACGTACTCGTAGTCCTCGTAGAAGGTGTGCTCGAGCAGGTGGATGCCGATACTGCGCAGGTAGTCCGTACGCGCGGTGAGCGTGTGGATCATGATCTGGAACACGGTGTCGCCATTGGTGAGAACGCTGGAGAAGTCGAGCACACGACCCGTGACAACGCCCTTGGCGAGCGTGAACGGATGCTCCTCGCCAGAAGTCATGTCGATCTCGCGCTTCTTGTCTACCACAAGGTCGCAGTCGAGGTCGTCAAGACGCTCAAGCAGCTCGGCCATACCGTCCGCGTTCACCCAGTCGTCGCCGTCCACCACGCGGAAATAGCGCCCGCGCGCCTCGGCCAGGCCGGCGTTCACGGCCGAGCCGTGGCCTCCGTTCTTCTTGGAGATGACACGGATCACGCCATGGCTGCGCGCCGCGAACTCCTCCGCAAGCGCCCGGGTGCCGTCGGTGGAGCCATCGTCCACCACGACGACCTCGAGCTTGCCCACGAATCGCGGGTCGAGGTAGGACTCAAGACCTCGCGCGAGGTAGCTCTCGACGTTGTAAGCAGGGACTGCGACGGTAAGCTGCGGCGCAGATGTATCAAACGTGCTCTTGGACACGGGAGCTCCTAACGGGAGAACGTGGCTTTACGGTACGCGAGGCCGGCACGCGACCTCATGAGGTGGATGATGCGGCCGGCGGCGCACCACACCAGAGCGCTGTGCGTCTTGAGGAGGCCCACGCACACGCGGGCTCCCCTGCCCTGCGGGCACGCATCCAGGACGAGCGCGCGGAAGAGCTCGTCGTCCATGATGCTGCGGCAGAAGGCCACGCGGCCCGCATGGTTCAGCCCCGCGCGCGCATCGCAGTTGCGCTCGAGCGCGGACAAGATGTAGCGCGCATAACGAGCCCCGAGGCGGGAGCGAACATCAGCGGAATCGAGGCCCCACGACGCCTGTTGGCGGTACACATCGTCGATGCGGCGGCGATGCACCTCGTAGTACTC
>CABUTP010000231.1 GCA_902494545.1 uncultured Collinsella sp.
GCTCTCATCAACCACGCGATGAGGATCGAGACGAGTCCCCGCCGCAGCCACCCGAGCCCGAGACTTCTTACCCATACAAAAACACCCCACAACAGGAAATAAACCAAAACGCCACTACCCAGTGTACCCCTCAAACAAAGGCGGCGCCCCAACCCAGAGCAAACCCCGCCAACCAAGTGACCGAGCCATCAACCAAACGGCCGCAACCCAATCCCTATACAAAACGTGCCGCCCCAAAAGGGGCGGCACACAAACTTAATTATCAGCTTTTTTGTAGCGAGCACGCGACGACCCGAAGCCGGAGCGCAGGGCGGGGAAATACCTTTGCCTCGCGCGACCCCGCGGAGCCGTGAGCGAGAGGGAAAGGTATTTCCCCGCCCTGCGCTCCGCAGCAGCCAACGCCAAGCGCTAGTAGTTCACCACCTGCTCCTCAAAGTACGCCTTCGGGTGGTTACAAACCGGGCACACCTCGGGCGCCTCGGCGCCCACATGCAGGTGCCCGCAGTTCAGGCACTTCCATACCTTCACGCCCTCGCGCTCAAACACCTCGCCCGACTCAATGCGCTCGACAAGCTTGTTGTAGCGCTCCTCGTGAGCCTTCTCGACAGCGCCGACGCCACGGAACTTTACGGCAATCTCGGTAAAGCCCTCCTCCTCGGCAGTCTTGGCGAACTCGTCGTACATCGTGGTCCACTCGTAGTTCTCGCCCGCAGCAGCATCACGCAAGTTATCCAGGGTGTCGGGAACGGCGCCGTCATGCAGATACTTAAACCACAGCTTGGCGTGCTCGGACTCGTTGCCTGCGGTCTCGGCAAAGATATTCGAGATCTGAACGTAGCCATCCTTCTTGGCCTTAGATGCGTAGTAGCGATACTTGGTATGCGCCTGGGACTCACCGGCAAAAGCGGTCTCGAGGTTCTTCTTGGTTTGAGAGTTCTCAAAATCCATAGGTGTACTTCCCTTCAACATATGCCGCCCGTAGGCTTCGAGCGGCCTTGTCTTTAGGATGCCCTCATGTCGAAAATCTAAACCTTACAATCCTGTTTTTCAGATTCGGGTGGGCTACACGCTTAGCCAGCGGTCGCCCTCCACGCGGCAAAAGCCCTCACGCTCCAAGTCGGCCAAAATGCCTGCGACCAACTCGCGCTCGACCGGCTCGCGGCCTGCCGCCGCCTCCATTTCGTTGACACCCGCTACGGCCTCGGCGAGTGTGATGCCCGCCGGCTGTCCACCGCGCGCAGCCAGCAGCATGCGCACAATATGGGCGCGCTTTTGACGGCGCGAGCCCTCAAACTTGGACTGACGGCTATAGCTCGCCGAGCGCCTGGACGGATTGGGCAGCGTCTTCTTAAGATACGCGCCATAATCCAGCAGCGCGTAATACCATGCGCGCGGTGTGTCGGCATCATCGAGCGGCACGGCAAAGGGAGCAATCTCATCCGCCGTCGCACCGGGAGCCGCCGGACAGGCGGCCTGAATCAGCGGCACCAGCTCGCGATCGGGAACGGCCGGCACATCGGGAAAGAAATGGTGCAGAAAGACCGTGCGCACGTTGGTCTCCAGATACACACCCGGCAGATCAAACGCAAACGACCGGATGCCCTGCGCCGTCGCCGGGCCAATACCGGGCAGGGCGACCAGGTCGCGCGTCTCACGTGGAAACTCCCCACCCCAGTCTTCCATAACGCACTGAGCGGCTCTGTGAAGCGCCAGGGCTCGCCGATTGTAGCCCATCCCCTGCCAGGCATCCAAAACGTCGGAAGGAGCGGCCTGAGCGAGTGCCTGTACGGTCGGAAAGCGATCGAGCCACGCGGGCATACGCGTCTCCACACGCGGCACCTGCGTTTGCTGCAGCATAACCTCGGAAAGCCAAATAATGTACGGGTCGCGCGTGCGGCGCCACGGAAGGTCGCGATAACGCAGGACCCCTTCCGAACGAATCATCGAACGAAAGGGGTCCTGAATCATAGCTATGCTCCTTATGCGGCGCTATTCCTCCCGGCAAGCGCACGCACAGGTGGCGTACTCGGGAAACGCATCGCGGTCGGCGAACTTGGAATCGACGGCCGGGAACTGGCGGTGAGCGACGATATCGCCCAGCGAAACGGAATCGAGGTAGTCGCGCATCAGCGCTTGAGCTCCGGCCCACAGGGGATGATAGCAGCACGTACCCATGCGTGCACAGTCGCCATCGGGCGCGGTGCAATCGTTCATGACCATGGGGCCCTGAACGGCCTCGACGACCTGGCGGATGGTGACATCGTCGGGGCTGACCTTAAGACGCATGCCGCCATGGACGCCACGCAGGCTCTCCACAATACCGGCCTGAACCAAACCATGCTGGATCGAACGAGCAAACGAATACGGGACATTGACCTCTTCGGCGGCGGTGCGAACAGAAAGCAGACGCTCCGGGTCCTCGGCAAGCATCGCGAGCATGCGAAGGGCGTAATCAGTCTTCCTCGATATGTCCATTTTTCCCCTTTCAAGGAATAGGAACAGCTCGAACGAGCTCCGGGGCCGAGCTTGCGTCGAGACACCAATGGCCGTATGGACGCCCAAATAGCAAAACGGGTGCCCACTGAATGCCGTGTTTGAAGCCTCTTGCATCAAACACGGCATTCAGTGCAATTTAGTATAACCTAACCCCCTGCTTCGCTGAACAGGTGTTGTGCAACAAACGCCTCGTTTGAACACATGTCTCAAACGGAGCTTGTCCGGAAATTGGGAGGATTTGCTTTTGGGCGAAAGGGACCGATGGGATCAAGGTCCTATCAAACGCAAAAAGCCACGTCCGAAGACATGGCTTTAATTGCGTTGGCGGGAAGTACGGGGCTCGAACCCGCGACCTCCGACGTGACAGGCCGGCGCTCTAACCAAACTGAGCTAACTCCCCAGGCAGTCGTTCGCGTTTGTTTCCGCTCGCGTGCGCTGCGGGGATTAGTATACACAGAAGTCTGTCCGGTGCGCAACAACTTTTTTGAAAAAATTTTTTGGGCCCCTCCGGGAGGGTCTCCGGGGCTGAGGGCGGGGGTTAAGTTTGCTGCTCTACAGTCCTGCGCAAGACGGAAAGCAC
>CABUTP010000232.1 GCA_902494545.1 uncultured Collinsella sp.
CGGCCTCGAGCTTGCCCACGGCGACCTGGGCGACATAGGGCACCAGGTTGTTGGGGATACCCTTGGGATCCTCGCCGATCAGGCCCGACGGATGGGCGCCGATGGGATTGAAATAACGGAGCAGCACGACGTCCCACCCGGGGTCGGCGGTGTGGACGTCCATGAGAATCTGCTCAATCATCCACTTGGTCCAACCATAGGGGTTGGTCGCGGGCTTCTTGGGGTCCTCTTCGGTGACGGGAGGATTGTCCGGATCGCCGTAGACGGTCGAAGAGCTCGAGAAGATGATGGACTTACAACCGTGGTTGCGCATGACATCGATGAGCACCAGGGTGTTCTCGATATTGTTGTGGTAGTACTCGACGGGCTTGCTCACCGACTCGCCAACGGCCTTAAAGCCGGCGAAGTGGATGACGCGGTCGATCTGGTGGGTATCGAAGATCTTGTTCATCGCATCGCGGTCGAGCACGTTGGCCTCGTAGAAGGTGAGGTTCTTGGCGGCCTCGTCGCCCACGATGGTCTTGACGCGGTCGATGGCAACGGCGCTGGAGTTGGAGAGGTCATCGACGACGACAACCTGGTAGCCACCCTCGAGCAGCTGAACGACGGTGTGCGAGCCGATAAAGCCGGCGCCGCCGGTAACGAGGACGCAGGTGTCTTTGGGGTCGAGTGCTTTGGACATGTAGTCTCCTATCGAATCAGGAACACTTCTTGAGGGGAGTATAGCGCAGCTGGGGGCACCCAAAACACGCGGGGCAGGAAAACCAGAGGATTGATGTTAACGTACTCATAGGTCGTTATTTGCATAATTCTTACCTTTGGTGTGGGGCGTATTTGCGAGCCGCTGACCATACTTTTCCAGCCGTTCGTGGAAATAGTTGGGACAAGCGCGATGTGCGTTAATATGTTTGAGTTGAGCGACATATAAATAAGCATGTAACGGAGTACATATGTCACCAAACAACGATTCCATCTTTACGCAGGAGCTTTCGCGCCGCACTGCCCTTAAGGCTCTTTTCGGCGCTGCTTCCGCGGCTGTTCTTTTTGGCCTGCCCACCCGCGCCCATGCGGCTGAGGCCAGCCAAGAAACCACCGACAAACTGAATGCCGCCCAGGCCCAGCTCGACGAGGTCCAGGCTCAGCTCGACAGCATCGCCAATGAGTACGCGGCGCTCGCCAACAAGAATGCCCAGACCCTCAGCGATATCGAAGGCGTGCAGGGTCAGATCGACGACACCCAGGAGCAGATCGACACCAAGAAGTCAGAGCTCAAGAAGAAGCGTAACGACCTTTCCGATCGCGTGGCGGCAAGCTACAAGTCGGGCGGTACCAATATCCTGTCGTTGCTGCTCGCTTCTGGCTCGTTTGAGGAGCTCGTCGCCAACGCGCATTACGTCGAGAAGATCAACAAGAGCGACCGTGACGCCATTGAGGACATTCAGACCATCCAGAAAGAGCTCGATACACAGAAGTCCGAGCTCGAGTCGCAAAAAGCCGACTTGGAGAAGCTCAAGGACCAGCAGACTGCTCAGATGCAGGACATGCAGGCCAAGCAGCAGGAGGTCCAGACGGTTCTGAACGGCCTCTCCGACGATGTCAAGGAGCTCATGGCCCAGCGCGATTCCGAGATTCTTGCTGCCGCTCAGGCTGAGGAGGCTGCCAAGAAGGCTGCCGCTGCCGCGGCTGCCGCAAACAAGAACAATTCCTACTCGGGTGGTTCAAGCTCGGGTGGCGGATCGTATGCGCCCGGAACTCCGCAACAGAATGCCGGCTCGGGCAAGCAGCAGGCCGTCGTCAACGCGTGCTACTCCACGCCCTCGCCTGGCCAGAACTGGTGCGCGGCGTGGGTTACCAACGTGTTCCGTAACGCCGGCGTGGGCTACTTTGGCGGCAATGCGTGCGACATGTTTAACGCTTGGTGCTACAGCTCCAGTCGTTCGGCGCTGCAGGTGGGCATGATCGTGGCCGACTCGTCGCACAGCGGCACCGGTACGCCGGGCCTGCTGTACGGACACGTGGGCATCTATGTTGGCGGCGGCATCGTTATGAGCAACGAGGGTGCCATTACGTCGAGGTCGCTTGACTCGTTCATTGGGTTCTACGGCACTGGCTCTGGCGTGCGCTGGGGCTGGCTTGGTGGTATTGCGCTGTCGTAAAGCCGACTGGGCCGCGTGCCCGCCCGCAATATATTTGATTGCCTGCTCGGGCAGTCCTGCGCAAGACGAAGGCCACATTAAGTGGCCTTCTTTGCGTGCGGAACTCGCGATCAATCAAATATATTGCGGGCGGGCACGCGGCCCTCTCGGGTCCTGAGCGCGACTCACCGGACTGGCTGTCTGATATAAAGATGGTGAAGGCCCCTTTCGGGGCCTTCTTTGTTAAAGGAATTCTCCGACTCGGTGGACTTCGGGTTGTAGGTCTACTCCGAATTGGTCTTTGACGGTTGCTTGGATGTGGCGGATGAGTTCGTCGACGTCGGCGGCGGTAGCGTGGTCGGCGTTGACGATGAAGCCGCAGTGCTTCTCGCTCACCTGGGCGCCGCCGATAGCGTGGCCGCGCAGGCCGGCGTCCATGATGAGCTTGCCGGCAAAGTGGCCCTCGGGGCGCTTGAAGGTGGAGCCGGCGCTCGGCATGTCGAGCGGCTGCTTGTCCTCGCGGCGCTGGCGGTAGTCGTCCATGTCGGCCTTGATCATCGCGGCGTTGCCCGGGGCGAGGTTAAAGGTGGCAGAGAGCACGATAAAGCCGTCGTCGGCGATGCGGCTCTTGCGATAGCCCAGGTTAAGTTCGTCGACATCGAACTCAATGATACTGCCGCTGCCGCGGGTGCCGTCGTCGAGCGCGCGGGCGGGCTTATAGACGCGCACGGACTCCAAAACATCGGCCATGCAGGCACCGTAGGCGCCGGCGTTCATGTAGCAGGCGCCGCCGACCGATCCGGGGATGCCCGAGAGGGGCTCCATGCCGGTGAGGCGGGCTTCGGCGGCAGCCGCGGCGACATCGGAAAGCAAGGCACCGGCTGCCGCCGTGACGTGCGTGCCGTCGACGGTGATGTCGGAGAGGCCCTCGC
>CABUTP010000233.1 GCA_902494545.1 uncultured Collinsella sp.
CGGGGGGTTCCGCCACCCCTGCATTTGCTTCTATGGGTTTCGTTCGATAAAGGAGGACACCATGAAGACAACGTTCAAAAAGTCCGTACTCGCATTCCTGACATGCGTCCTGGCGCTCGCCTTTGCCCTGACGGGCTGCAGCGGCGGCGGCAAAGACCCCAAGGCCAACTTCGTCGGCAGCTGGGAACTCTCGGGTGGAACCGTGGATGGCGAAGAGCTGACCGATGAGTACATGAAGATGCTCGAGGATTGGGGTGTCCACTGCGTCCTGATTCTCGATGAGGACGGTACAGGCGCCCTCGACATGTTCCTTGAGGTCGCCGACCTGAAATGGGAGGCCAAGGACGCCACCACCGTAACGATTACCGCCGAAGATGAGTCGCACGACCTGAAGCTCAAGGACGACAAGCTCGTCCTCGAGGTGGAAGGCGACAAGCTTATCTTTACGAAGTCCGACAAGGATCTGTCCGGTACGGTGAAGAAGGATCGCGAGAACGCCGAGAAGGAAGAAGAGATCGATGAGGCCGTCAAAGACGACGACGTCCAGAGCATCGAAATCTCCCCCGCCGTCACCGTCGCCGATGACGACCTGTGCACCATCACCATCACCGAGAAGTTCAAGGACGACTGGGGCGACATCGGCTTTGTCGTCAACATCACCAACAAGAGCGACAAGGACCTGACCTTCTACGCTCCTTCCGGCAAGACCAACGTCAACGGCACCATGAAGGAACCCTGGTTCTCGGCTCACCTGATGCCCGGCACCAACGCCACCGAGGAATTCACATTCTCGAGCGGCGAGCTTGGCAGCCTTGACGACCTCGTCAATACGACCATCGGCATCGACGCCTACCTGACCGATTCCTACGAGGACGTCGCCTCCTACAGCGCAACCATCGCGTAACGGCACGTAACATCAGCCGCGGGTTGGCGGACACATCCGCGCACACCAGACGGGGCCGCAGGAGTTGATCCTGCGGCCCCGTCGTTTTATGCCGACAGCACTGCCCATACAAGCAGGCCTCCCGCCGTTTTCTGATGCAAAACGGCAGGCGGCCTTTCTTTGGCGTTGGAGCATGGGCGACGCACCGACTACGGGCGCTCCATATTGGGAACGATGCTGCCCTCGGTCACCGCATGCACGGCCAGGCGCATGATGTTGTCGTAGCCGGTCTTGCTTAGGATCTCCGAGATGCGACGCTTGATGGTGCCCTCACTCATAAACAGCTCGGCCGCGATCTCGCGACGACTTTTGCCCTCACAGGCAAGGCGCAAAATCGACAGCTCGACATCGTCGAGAGCTGCTGTGCCCGAAAAAATGCTCTCGGGCGGCTTGGGAAACGTGCAATAGCCCGCCAGCGTGGAGCGCATCACGGCGAACAGCTCGTCGATACCGACGTTCTTGTACACAAAGCTATCGACGCCCGCCTCGCGGGCCTGATCGACAAAGGTGATCTCGGGCATGCCGGTCATGATAATGATGCGACACTCGGGCAGCTGCTCCTTGATGCGCGCCGCCGCCACGATGCCGTTTGAATCGTGTTCGGTGCACACGTCCATCAGTATCATGTCCGGGTGCTCCTTGAGCGCGACACCCAAGGCCTCGGAGGCATCGGCGATCGCGGCGACGACGGTCATATCGGGCTGGTCGCCAACGGAGCGCGCCAGGCTTTCGCGCAGGATGGCCTGATCTTCGACTATAAGGACGCGGATCATGAGCTTCTCCTTTGGACCGTGGCGTTGGAGCCCAGCGGGATGGACACCTCAAGCGTAAAGGGCGGGGCGGCGTGGACCTCCAGGCTGCCGCCCAAATCTTGTGCGACACGCCTCATACCAGGGATACCCGTTCCCTCGCGATACGATACGGGGGCCGGGGACCCGTCGTTAGAAATCGTCATGCGCGCGACGGCGCCAGCATCTGCCCCCTCCTGCCACAGGCGCACGTGGACCCGATGCGCCTGCGCATGCTTGGTGGCGTTGGTCGAGGCCTCGCGGATAATCTGCAAAAAGGCCGCCGCAACACGCGCGTCCTCAGGCAGCGCCCCCTCTACATCAATCTGCACGCTCACCAGGCCAAAGGCATGAATGATATCGCCAAGCTGCTCTGCCGGCTCGCTGTCGCCGCCGCTGCGCAAGTCGTCGGAGATTGAGCGCAGCAACGGATCGATCTGCTCGATCGACTCGTCGTCCAGGCGCCCCTCCTCCAAATAGCGATGGAGGATGGACAGGCGCTGGCCGATCACATCGTGCACGCGGGAACGCATGCGCAGATAGGCCGCATTGTCGGCAACCTTTTTGACTTCTTCGATCTGGGCCTGGAGCTCTTGCCCCGCAGGCTCAAGCAAGTGGTTGGCTTGCGCCAAGCGATCATGAGCATGCGCGTACTCCGTCACATCAAGACCGATAATGCGCTCGAACGAACGGCCCGAAACCATAACACGATCACACACAAATAGGCGAATCTCGGCGGGAGAGACTTCGACCACCGCACGCGCCTCACCAAAGCGGTCCAGATTAATCCGCATACGGTTCCTGCTGCTTTCGGGCATTTGCATGCTAAGTTTGCGCAGGTCGTTCCATGTGCTGCTCATGTCGCGTAGATCGGTTGGCATATGAAGTTCCACCAGGTTTTTGCGCATGCAGCGGTTCATGAGCAGCGGACGGCCCCTCGGGTCTAGATACAGGATGCCCACGGGAATCACGTTGATGGTCTCGATCGTCGAGAATGCGGTGATATCCTCCTGGCGGTTACGGACGTCCATCAAGAGCGCCGCGATGGAACGGAACAGGAAGAACGCTCCCTCTGCGATAAGGACAACGGTCCACGCCGAGCCCATGGCAAGCACCACCGGCGGTGTAACGGCGACAACAAGCAGCAGCTCGACCAGCATGACGGGGCGACGATAGTGCACCATAAGCACCACGCCATAGGCAAAGATCGCGGCATTGAGCCACAACGCTCCGCCCATTGCCCTGGCGCAAACGTCAAGCGGCGCCACCAGATACGAGCCAGACGACGCGAATAAGATGAGCGCCGAA
>CABUTP010000234.1 GCA_902494545.1 uncultured Collinsella sp.
CCGGCGAACACCACGATCACGATCAGGTCGGTGATGGTCTGCGAGACGCCCATGAACATCAGCACGATCTCAACCAGAATCGTGGCGAGCAGAATGCCAAAACCGATGCCATATACGCGCTGGAAAAACTTGGGGAACGTCACGCCCAAGGCGCCAAAGACAAAGGTGATGGCGGCCGTGGCGATAAAGGCAGTGTTGATGGTGGGCAGGTCGTAGTTGGCAAGGCCAAACGACGCGGTCAGGCCAAAGGTACTCGCAAAAATTACGTAGCCCACAAGGGACAGGCCCACGGACTGCTTGCCCGCAGCAGCCGACATCATGACCATGCCGACGATGGTCAAAATAAACGAGCCAAAGACCAGAGGCAAGGCGGCGCCGCTCATCATCATGCGCGCAAACGACATGGTGCTCGTAAAGTAGGCGCCGGCGCCCATGGCGCAAAAGCCCAAGAAGATCAGGGCAGACATGGCGAGATTGTACGCGCGCGGCGACATCTCCTTGGCGCGGCTTGCGCCGCTCTCGACGGGGCCGTTCTGATAGCCCTGGATATCGTTCATACTTCGTCCTTTCAAAAAGCGCCACGACAGCGCCGTAGGTGACAAGATTCCTGCCATTGTACCCGAATGCCGCGCGTCCTTACCTACGGCGCTCGCCCTCAAGCGTGCGGTCAAAGGCCCAGACCCACCAACGCATCACGTGCGCCTGCGAGCCGTCCACCCGCTCGCGCGTCTGGTCCTCCAGATACAACTCGGTCGCGTGCCCGCCAAAACGCACCTTATATGTTGCCGTACGGATGCCGTGGACCATCAGGCCAAACCCGGTGGTCGAGATAATTTCGTCGATCGTAAAACAACGGCCGTCGACCCAGCAGACGGTGACCGGCATGACCTGTCCGCCCGCGAGGATGCGAGCCACGACGTCCACATACTGCTTGTGCACGCGCCGAGTTTTGCCGTCTGTCTGTCGATATTCCATGCCCTCTATTATCGAACGCATGTTTGTATGTTGTAAAGCGAACAGACTGTGGTTTTGGGGTGTTGGGGCGCGCACACGTGTCCTCATGGCGTGTTAGCAAAAAGAATACCCGCGGTCAACAGGGCTAATATTCAATTTTAGTGCCAAAAAATTCACTTCTCCCATCAGAACTCGGTAAAGAAACCCACAGGAGGTGATACGATTTATCATGTTTTTGTAACGTGTCTGCAAACTTCGAGAAAGCCCATATATGGACGTAACGTTCTCAACCTTCCTCGGCCAAATTGTGTCGAACCCAGTCCTTGCCGTCACCGTGATTCTCGCGCTCGGCGCCATCTTCGTCAACGGATGGACCGACGCGCCCAACGCCATCGCGACCTGCGTCACTACGCGTTGCATGCCCGCCCGCGCCGCCATTCTCATGAGCGCCGCATTCAACTTCTTGGGCGTGCTCATCATGACGCACTTTAACGCGAGCGTCGCCAACACCATCTCACATATCGTCGACTTTGGCGGAAACAGCACCATGGCGCTTGCGTGCCTCTGCGCGGCTCTGTTCTCCATTGTCGTCTACGGTGCCACGGCATCGCGTTTTGGCATCCCCACCTCGCAAAGCCACAGCCTTATCGCCGGCCTGACCGGTGCCGCTATCGCCCTCGGCGGCGCGAACAGCGTCAACGTCCACGAGTGGATGAAGGTCATCTACGGCCTGGCGCTCTCCATCGGTCTGGGCTTTGTCATGGGCTGGATCCTGTGCAAACTCGTCTCGATTCTGTTTGCCGCCGCCAATAGGCGACGTGCAAACGTCTTCTTTAAATACGCTCAGATCGCGAGCGCTGCGGCCATGAGCTTTATGCATGGCGCGCAGGATGGACAGAAGTTCATCGGCGTGCTCTTTCTAGGCGTGGCCTTCGCCAACGGCCAGACCAGCGTCGGTGATGCCGGCATCCCCATCTGGATCATGTTGCTGTGCTCGGCCACCATGGGCATCGGCACCAGCGTGGGCGGCGAGCGCATCATCAAGTCCGTCGGCCAGAGCATGGTCAAGCTCGAAAAGTATCAGGGCTTCTCCGCCGACCTCGCGGGCGCCGCGAATCTGCTGCTTGCCACCCTTACCGGTATCCCCGTGTCCTCCACCCACATCAAGACCTGCGCCATCATGGGCGTCGGTGCCGTCAAGCGCCTCTCAGCCATCAACTTCGGCGTCGTCAAAGACATGATGTTCACCTGGTTCTTCACCTTCCCCGCCTGCGGACTCATCAGCTTTGTCATGGCCAAGCTGTTCATGATGTTCATCTAGTCAAACCGAGCGTCCATCCGGACCGTAATACCTCGCCCACCCGACTTCGCCTCGAAAGGACCCACTCATGGCAAAGAAACCCGATTCGTTCTACTTCGACAACTACGTCGCCTGCGCCGACCTTGCCGTCCAGGCCGCTGAGCTACTCACCAAGATTTTCGAGAACTTCGATCCCGCAAGGATTCACGATATGCTCAACAAGATGCACGCGATCGAGCATGCGGCCGATAAGAAGCACCATGAGCTTGAGGACGCTCTGCTCACGGCCTTTATCACCCCGCTTGAGCGCGAGGACCTGGACCTGATGAGCTGCTCGCTCGACACCGTGCTCGATCGTATCGAGGGCGTCGTGCAGCGCGTCTACTTCACCAACATCCAGAGCATCCATCCCGACGCCATCGTCATCGCCCACAAGGTGACTGACGCCTGCCGCGCCATGAAAGACCTGATGGTCGAGCTGCCCAACTACCGCAAGTCCAAGACCCTGCGCGAACTCGTCATCCAGATCAACACCATCGAGTCCGAAGCCGACGAGCTCTATATCAACGCCATGCGCAACCTGCACGTTAACGGCAAGGACCCGCTCGAGGTCATCGCCTGGCGTGACGTATACGCCTTCCTGGAGTACTGCGCTGACTGCTGTGAGAATGTGGCCGATGGCGTGGATTCGATTGTCATGAAGAACAGTTAATTGGGGGTACGTATCCCACCGGTCGCGGGCCCGGCCACTAATACCTTTTTCACTCCGGCTGCAA
>CABUTP010000235.1 GCA_902494545.1 uncultured Collinsella sp.
ACGAATAACGCCCGAGAACGGGGGCGCAGGACAACCTGCGCCCCCGTTTTTGTTCTACGGCCCTTGAGCCGCCTCCCCTGGGACCTGATTGACAGCCCCTTCGAGGCCCTGTGGGCAAAAAATGGCAAATATGAGTACTGTTACCTTTTTGGTAACAGCCAAAACCGCCTCAAATGCCGTTTTCACGGCTTACACGCGGGTAGCGCACAGAGATGTGGTGTAAGAGGCGGGGCATGCCCCGCCTCCGCCCTTTCTTGAAAGGGAGGGGACACCGCCTAGAATTCGTCGTTGGAGTAATGAAGGTGACGAATGGAAGGAAAGGCGATGCCCCAAGAAGAGAGTGTACTGCGCCTCGGCCGCGACGAGGCCCTCGAGGCGGCGAGGCTTTGGCAGGAGTGCGGCGACGCGCGCGAGTTCGCGTGCAGGGTGCTGGGCGGCGTGATGAACGCACTGATGGACTCCGAGGCCCAGCAGATGTGCGGCGCGAGCCGCAACGAGCGCAGCGACGGCAGGGAGAACAGCCGCAACGGCTACCGCCCCAGGTCGCTCAAGACCGCCGTGGGCGACGTGGAGCTCGAGATACCCAAGCTCAGGCACGGCACCTACTACCCCGAGGGCATGCTCGCGCGATGGTCGCGCGTCGACACCTCGGTGGCCGCCATCGTGCAGGAGATGTACGTGTGCGGCGTGTCCACCCGCAAGGTCGAGCGCGTGGCGTCCAAGCTGGGCATATCCTCGCTGTCGAGCTCGGAGGTCTCGAGCCTCTGCTCCGACCTCGACGCCGAGGTGGCGGAGTTCCGCCGCCGCGACCTCTCGGGCATGCCGTGCTGCTACCTGTGGCTCGACGCCACCTACATGAGCTGCAGGGTCGGCTCGTCGGTCGTCTCGCAGGGCGTCGTGACCGCGATCGGGCTGGGCGCCGACGGGCGCAAGCACTTCCTGGGCTGCGACGCGGTCGACACCGAGAGCGAGGACTCCTGGGCGGCATTCCTCGGCGGGCTGCGCGAGCGCGGGCTGGCCGGCGTTCGCCTCGTGGTCTCCGACAGCCACGCCGGGCTCGTGGCCGCCGTCTCGCGCCTGTTCCAGGGCTGCGCCTGGCAGCGCTGCGTGACGCACCTGCAGCGCAACCTCCAGAGCGCCTGCTCGGGCAGGCCCGAGGACTCCAAGGCGGCCGTCAGGGACCTCGTGCACGCCGCGGTCTACCAGGACGACCCCGACCTCGCGCGCTGCGTGTGGGCCGAGGCGGCGCCCTGGGTGGCGTCGGTGTCCGCCAGGGCCGGCGAGGTCTTCGAGCAGGCCGAGGACTCCGCGCTGGCGTTCACGGCCTTCCCCAGGGCGCACTGGGCCAAGCTCCGCACCAACAACGTCCAGGAGCGCGCCAACCGCGAGATCAAGCGCCGCTACAGGGTCGTGCAGTCCTTCCCCTCGAGGGAGTCGATGCTGCGCCTGACGTGCGCGAGCCTCATGGAGACCGAGGGGCAGTGGTCCCAGCAGCGCGTGTTCTCCGAGGCCTCGGCCGCCGAGGGCTTCGCCGAGCCCGCGGACAGGCCGGCCCCGACAGAGGGGAGGCGCCGCGCGCTCGGGCGGCGCGCCAGGGAGATAGTGGACGAGATAGTCGAGAAGCGCGGCCTCAAGAAGGAGTAACATCGGGGCTTGCAGCGACGGACCTCAGGACACTCTTACACCACGTCTGCGCGCGCCACCTACACGCGTCCCTAAATTGATCAAACAGCCCCATAGCGGACTTATATGCGTTTGTATTAATGAACATATTCTGCTGTTATGTCTATTATTTTGCGAAGGCAATATGATACTAAGATAGCAACCGTACTCATATTTGGCATTTTTTGCCCACGGGGTGTTTCCTGGGGAACCGACAATAGCCTTAGGGTCCCGCGCGACGCCACTTCCTCCCGGTATCCGCCGACGTTCCCCCATATAAAACCTGCCAAAATAAACCTGTCCCTATTTGGTAGGTTTCGGGGTGACAAGGGCTTGCACTTTAGCGTGCGACAGCGGATAATGCCGAACACTCGACAATACGCTTATTGCTCTTTCTATAGATTGAGGAGGCCCCTATGGCCATGGAATTCAAACGCAGGCTGCCGATCCCCATGGAGATCCGCGAGGAAATGCCGCTTTCTGCCGAGCTTACCGCCAAAAAGCAGGCATTTGACGCCGAGGTCGCCAAAGTCTTTACCGGCGAGGACGCACGCAAGGTGCTCATCATCGGCCCGTGCTCTGCCGACCGCGAGGACTCGGTGCTTGAGTACATGAATCGACTGGCCAAGACCGCCGAGGAGGTCAAGGACAAGCTCATCATCATTCCGCGCGTCTACACCAACAAGCCGCGCACCAAGGGCACCGGCTACAAGGGCCTGCTGCACAACCCCAACCCCGAGGCTCCCGACGACCTGCTCGAGGGCGTCAAGGCCATCCGCCATATGCACCTGCGCGTTATTGAGGAAACGGGCTTCTTCACCGCCGACGAGATGCTCTATCCGTCCAACTACCAGTACCTCGTTGATCTGCTGAGCTATGTTGCCGTGGGTGCGCGCTCGGTCGAGAACCAGGAGCATCGCCTGGTGTCGAGCGGCATTTCGGTACCCGTCGGCATGAAGAATCCCACTGCCGGCTCTACCACCGTTATGCTCAACTCCATTTACGCCGCGCAGGCGCACCAGAGCTTCATCTTCCGCAACTGGGAGGTCGAGTGCGACGGCAATCCGCTCGCGCACGCAGTTATGCGTGGCTACATCGGTCTCGATGGGCGCACCTACCCCAACTACCACTACGAGCACCTGGAGCGCCTGGCCGAGCGCTACACCGAGCACGCCGGCTACGCCAACCCGGCGGCGGTCATCGACTGCAACCACGACAACTCGGGTAAGCGTCCGCTGGAGCAATATCGCATTTGCAAGGAGGTGCTCGACAGCTGCCGCCGCAACGAGTCCATCTCTAAGCTGGTCAAGGGCTTTATGATCGAGTCCTACCTGGAAGACGGCAACCAGCCGGTCG
>CABUTP010000236.1 GCA_902494545.1 uncultured Collinsella sp.
GACACGCTCTTTTCGATGGGCGTGGGCTGGGCAATCAACTCGGCCATGGTCATCCTGGCCGCAACGACCTTCTTTGCGCACGGCATTGTCGTAGACGACCTCGCCGTCGCAGCGGCCACACTCTCCCCCATCTTGGGCCCGGCGAGCTCGACCATCTTTGCGGTAGCGCTGCTGTTCGCGGGTCTCTCGAGTAGCGTGACAGCGGGCATGGCGGCGGGAACCATCACCGCGGGCATGTTCGACGAGGAATACGACATCCACGACCGACATTCCTCGATCGGGGTGGCGGTATGCTTCGTCGGCGCCGTGGCGGCGTGCCTGGTCGTCCCGAATCCTTTTGAGGGTCTCATTTGGAGTCAGGCGCTGCTGTCGCTTCAGCTGCCGATTACAGTCTTTGTGCTCATACGACTCACCAGCTCACGCCGTGTCATGGGCAAATACGCCAACTCGCGCCCGCTCAACGCGCTGCTTGTAGGGATCGGCGCCATCGTGACGATTCTCGATGTCGTGCTACTAACGGGGATGTAATGGGATGGGGCACCTGCCCAGGCAAACGTCTCGACCTGTAACATCTAGACCCGTTTTTGATGTCTAGATGTTACAGATCGAGATCATTCCGAGGGACAGCTCCGTTTGTCTCAATCTGTAACATGTAGGCCCCGTTTTCACTGCTAGATGTTACAGATTGAGATCTTCTGCCGGACGGTTTTGGTTTGTCTTGATCTGTAACAAGTGGACCCAATTTCCGCTTCTAGATGTTACAGATCGAGACATTTCTTCAGCTCCAACCTTTTGTCTCAATCTGTAACAGGAAGACCCGTTTTGAGCCGCCGCATGTTACAGATTGAGACAAACGGTCGGCCGGACTCACGACAGACAGGATCGGCTAACAGCAGCCGTGATCCCTTGGGGACGGAGGAAAAGGGCCCCGGCCGGGATGACCGACCGGGGCCCTTGGACAGAGCTATGTATTGCTGCAAGTCGTGTGTCTACGAGCTACTCCTCGACGAGCTCAAACTGATCGGGACCAACGCCGCACACCGGACACACGTAGTCCTCGGGCAGCTCGGGCGTGTCGACCTCAACCTCGTAACCGCAAACGACGCACACGAACTTATACGTCTTCTTCTCCTCAGCCATGATGTTCTCCTCTCGAACGCGACTGGTGATGTACTTCGCTTATTAGTATATGTTCTCAATAATATAATGCAAGTGTTTTTAAAACATTTCTAGCCTTGATACGAAGACGCCTTCGGAGGCGTCTTGCCCTTCAGAACCTTGTGATAGTAGTCGTACGTCAGCGGCGTCTCGTCGCTCAGGCGCTCGGCATCCTCGACCTCGCCGATAAACAGCAGATGCGTGCCCACATCCACAGTGTCGATCAAACGGCAGCTAAACAGGGCCGCCGCGTGCTCGGGCACATAGGGCATGCCCAGAGCCGTCTCGCGGGTCTCGTACTTGGCAAACTTGTCATAATCGCTGCTGGTGCGGAACCCAAAGTTACCGATGTAGAGCATGTCGGCAGTCTGATCGATCACGGTCAGCGCGAACGCTTTGGCCGCTGCGATGACGCCCGAGGTGACGTTGTCCTTGTTCACGGCAACCGAAATGCGCGGCGGCATGGACGTCACCTGCACCGCAGTGTTGATGACGCAGCCGGCGCGCAGCCCGTCTGCCGCAGCGCTCACCACGTACAGACCGCTCGGCATGGTAAAGAACGCAGTTTTGTCCATAACGATCACTCCCCTAACCCGGGTTGGTACCTTATGGATGTATGTACCCACAAAAAAGGCGGCGCCCATAACGGACGCCGCCTTTGAGACATATGTGTCAGAACAGCAAGCAAGATGAGACGCCCGCAGTTGCGGTGAAATAGGGACTGAATAGCCCCTCAAACAGGCAAAACGGTCCGTATTCCACCGCAACTTATACAGAGCGCCTAGCGGTTACGCTCCTTAAGGGCACGGTCAATCTCGCGCTGGACATCGCGCTTGGCCATATCCTCGCGCTTGTCGTAAAGCTTCTTGCCGCGGCCTAGGCCCAACAGCAGCTTTACGCGACCGTCGGTATTAAAGTAGAGCTCCAGCGGCACCAGGGCATAGCCGCGATTACGTAGCTTACCGTCGAGAAAGTCAATCTCCTTGCGGTGCAGCAGCAGACGACGGCGGCGATCAGGGTCGCGGTTCCACACGCCACCATGGCTATAAGGGTGAATATGCAGGCCGACGAGCCAGCACTCCCCGCCGCGGATCAGCGCGAAGGTATCGGTGATCTGGCAGGCGCGCTCGCGAATCGACTTGACCTCGGTGCCGCTCAGTTCGATGCCGCACTCAAACGTCTCGTCGATAAAGTACTCGTGATGAGCCGAACGATTCTTGGAGATGAGCTTGCGCTCGCGCTTACTGGGCATCGCCGGCCTCCTTGACTCCATCGGCGTTTGAGCCCGCGGTGTCGCGCTTTGCCTTGCGCTCAGCATTGAGCTCGGCGTCGCTCTCGCGCACCAGTTTGATAATCGCCGCGCAGGCCTCCTCGCCCACCAAGTCGCGAGCACGCACCGTCAGGCGCGTCGCCTCCTGCTTGTCGCCGTCGCTTGCAGCATCGGTCGCGCACATAATCAGGCAGATGGCAATCTCGGCCGAAGGCGAGGTCGGCACGCCTTGCAGGGCCAGTTCACCCATCACGTGGTCATCGCTCTCATCGGCGGCATCCGGATAGGTGGTATGGATCTTGTTGAGCAGGCGTGTCGTGTGCGCATCGTTGGGCGCTAAGCGCAGTGCCAGACGCGCGCAACCCACGGCCGCCGAGACGTTCTCGGTCTCAGGCTCCAAGAAGTACTGGCCCAGGTTGGAATAGGCGCGGGCGGCGCACTTGCCGTCGCTCGCACGCTCTAGCACCGAAAACGAGAGCGATGCCCATTCCTGCTTGTCCTCGAGTGCGCGGAACAGCTCGGCCAGGTCCAAGCGATAGTTGCAGTTCATGGGGTCCCAACGCACAGCCTGCATCAGGGCATTACGAGC
>CABUTP010000237.1 GCA_902494545.1 uncultured Collinsella sp.
CACCGCAACGCCCGACGGGGGCTCCAGGCGCCATTCCGTCAGCGCGATATCCATCGTCGTGGGCGCGTCCCCTTGATCTTTGAGCTCAACCGACAGCGTCTTAAGCGACGCATCGAAGGTCACGCGCTCGATCTCTTCACCAGGAATGGAACCACCGCTCAGCTGCAGCTGGACAAATCCATCGCACGGATACCAATAGTCGCCGGGAGCTGCCGCCGTGCTACCGCCGGAGACCTTCATCGTCATAATCGGTAGGCTATCATCAGCCTCGAACTCCCATGCAGCGCCGCCGCGACCGCCAAACGTCCAGATACAAAAGGCAATCACCAGCACGGCAAGCACCGCAAAACCAATCGCGACAAGGCCATGGTGCGCGCGGCTCTCCTCGGCCGATACATCCCATTGCGTCTCTCGATATAGATGCTTGTCTTCCATGTTCGCCTCCCCACAGGCACGCTCGTTGGCCCAATCGTACCCATTCAGGCTATACTTGAGCCCATGACATAACGGGGAGCTTGTAGGACAAGACGGCAGGCTGAGACTGGGCGCGCCCGCCCTGACCCGCAAACCTGATATGGGTAATGCCAACGAAGGGAGCCGTGCCAATGAGCACACAGACCGAGCCCAAGCTCGTCACGCAAATCGACTTCGCCCGCGCCGGGCAGATCACACCGCAGATGAAGGAGGTCGCCGAGCGCGAGCATCGCGACCCCGAGTACATCCGCGAGCGTGTGGCCGACGGCCGCATCGCCATTCCCGCCAACATCGTGCACATCAAAAAGGGCATGCGCGCCTTTGGTGTCGGTGAGGGCCTGTCCACCAAGGTCAACGTGAACTTGGGCATCTCGGGCGACAAGGCCGACGCCGCCGAGGAATGGAAGAAGGTCAAGATCGCTGAGGGCTTTGGCGCCGACGCCATCATGGACCTCTCCAACTCGGGCAAGACGCGCCAGTTCCGCCAGCAGCTCATCGACGAGACGCCGCTCATGGTGGGCACCGTCCCCATGTACGACGCCATCGGCTACATGGAAAAGCCGCTGGTCAAGCTTACCAAGGATGACCTGTTCGAGGTCGTGCGCGCGCACGCCGAGGACGGCGTGGACTTTATGACTATCCACTGCGGCATCAACAAGTCGGTCACCAAGACCTTTAAGGAGACCGGCCGCCTTATGAACATCGTAAGCCGCGGCGGCTCGCTGCTGTTTGGCTGGATGGAGGTCACCGGCAACGAGAACCCGTTCTATGAGTTCTACGATGAGTTGCTCGAGATTTGCCACGAGTACGACGTGACGATTTCGCTCGGCGATTCCTGCCGCCCGGGCTGCCTCTACGATTCCAACGACGCCACCGAGACCGCCGAGATGATCGAGCTGGGCAAGCTGTGCAAGCGCGCATGGGCCGCCGGCGTCCAGGTTATGGTCGAGGGACCGGGCCACATGGCGCTCGACGAGATCGCCGCCAACATGAAGCTGCAGAAGCGTCTGTGCCACAACGCCCCGTTCTATGTGCTGGGGCCGCTGGTGACCGATATCGGCGTGGGTTACGACCACATCACCGCAGCCATCGGCGGCGCCATCTCCGCGAGCTCCGGCGCCGACTTCCTGTGCTACGTGACGCCTGCCGAGCACCTGTGCCTGCCCAACGCCCAGGATGTGCTCGATGGCCTCATGGCCACTAAGATTGCCGCGCATGCCGCCGATATCGCCAAGAAGGTGCCGCACGCCCGCGACATGGACGACAAGATGGGCCAGGCACGCCGCAAGCTCGACTGGAATGCCATGTGGAAGTGTGCTCTCGACCCGGTCACTGGTAAGAAGCGCTACGAGGAATCCCCCGCCGCCACCGAGGGCACCTGCACCATGTGCGGCAAGATGTGTGCTGTCCGCACCGTCAACAAGGTGTTCGAGGGCACGACGATCGATCTTGGCATGGAGGATTAGCTTTTTTCGAAGCAATCGCCCGCAAGCCTGCTGCGGGGCCCATCAATTGTTGACGTGTGAACATTTGCTAACATTTGCGTAAAGATTGCACCACCAGCCCGGGATCGGCATACAGCCGGCCCGGGCAACTTTATAATGCAGGTAGAAGACCCATTTGAATCCAACCGAACAAGGGAGCGAACATGGATCGTAGCAAGGTACCTGCCGTCCTGTCCATCGCAGGATCCGATTCCAGCGGTGGTGCCGGCATTCAGGCCGACATCAAGACCATTACGGCGCACCGCTTGTATGCCGAGACGGCCATCACCGCCATCACCGCACAAAACACGCTCGGTGTCACCGCTGTGCAGAATATCTCCCCCGATATCGTCGCTGCGCAAATTGACGCCGTCTTTGACGATATTCGCCCCAACGCAGTCAAAATCGGCATGGTTTCGTCCACCGAGATTATCGAAGTTATCGCCGATCGCCTGAGCGCATGGAACGCAACCAACGTGGTCGTCGACCCCGTTATGGTCGCCACGTCGGGCGCTCGCCTCATTGCCGAGGATGCCGCCGAAGCGCTTACGCGTCGCCTGTTCCCGCTGGCGACCGTCATCACCCCCAACATTCCCGAGGCCATGGCGCTGCTCGACTACGAGGTCGATTCCGAGCGCACACAGCAAAACGCTGCCATGCTCCTCACCCGCCGCTTTGGCTGCGCGTCCCTCGTTAAAGGCGGGCATTTTGTCAACGAGGCCAACGATGTGCTCGCAGAGCCCGCGCCGCTCGATGACGAGGGCAACCACCTGGGTGATCCGCTCACCACGTGGTTCCGCCACAAGCGCATCGAGACCGGCAACACGCATGGCACCGGCTGCACGCTCTCATCCGCCATCGCCTGCGCGCTGGCCCAGGGCATGGAACTTGCCGACGCCATCAACGCCGGCAAGGCCTACCTAACCGGCGCTCTCGCCGCCGGCTTTGACATGGGCAAAGGCTCCGGCCCCGTCAACCACATGTGGCAGTATTAAAGCCCGCAGCCCAAAACCACCGCAAAGGCGACAGACACCTTTGCGGCGGCTCCCACAAA
>CABUTP010000238.1 GCA_902494545.1 uncultured Collinsella sp.
GCTGGATATTGACATCGAGTGTCGTCACGATATCAACGCCGTCAACCGCCGCCACCTTTTTATAGGCGCCGCCCGCGATATAGCTACCGTCCCTCGCCCGCTCGCGCACCAGCGAACCGTTGGTTCCGGTCAAAAGCTTGTTGTACTGTTTTTCGAGGCCCGTCAGACCGTCGTTGTCCACGTTTACCACGCCAAGCACCTGCGATGCCAGGTTGCCGTAGGGGTACACGCGCTTCATGGCCTGCTCAAAGAGCACGCCTGGCAGGTTCTTCTTCTCCAGCGCCGCGACATCATCCTCGTCCACCTGACGTTTGATATACACCCAGGTGCCATCCGACTCAACGAGCTCGCGACAGGTCTTTTTATCGATGCCCGTAGCTTTGACCAGCGCCGATACCGTTTTGTCAACGTCCTCGATAAGCTGCGGATTCACGGCGATGTTACGACATTCGACCGACGACGTCAGCACGTTGCCGTTACGGTCGTAGATGGTACCGCGCTTGGCATACAGCGTCTGCGCAAGCAAGCGACGTGCATCGGCGCGGTCGCGCAACTTATCGGCTTCCACGATTTGATAGTCGGCAAGGCGAAGGACGCCCAAACCCAAGCCAAACCCGATGAAGCCCATGACGGCTTTGCGACGGGGCAGCGGCGTGCCCGTGAGCCATTCGGTCGACGAGCTCTTGCGCGGTCTGGTGTTATGCATCTGAGGACCACTCGAGCCACGGAGACGCGACGCGGGGTCGTTGCCATAGGACGGCCTCGCGTTGTAAGATGGCCGACCCGTTCCTTGATAACCAGAACGTCCCCGCGATGAGGGACGTCCAGAACCGCGACCCCCGTCGGAGCCGCGGCGATAGTCATTTGTCATACTCAGCTACCGTCTTGTTACTGAGCGGTCGCGGTCGAGCTAGCGCCCGCGGCTGCATCCTGCGAAAAATCAAGTGTAACGCTCTCGCTGGGCTCCACCATGCCATAAGCGCCCGCAAGGTCGCGAATGCGCGTGTCGGCGCCATAGACCGAATGCATGACCTCCAGGTCGGAGCTTTCGTCGGTCGCCTTCTCGAGCGTGTTGGTAAGCGCGGCGTTGTTGTTGAGCACCTGGGCCGTAACGCCGGCGAGCGCCACACGGGCGACACCGATCGTCATGAAGATGGCCGCAATGATGCAAAACGTTTTAAGAACGCTCATGAAAACCGGGCTTACCGCCTGGTTTGCCTGACGGCCCGCGCCCGTGTAGACATCAAAGCGCGGCGTGCGCTGCTCACGGGGAGCAACGGGGGCCTGCGGCGTCTCACGATAGGCGGGCATGGCGTTCATATCATAGGCGAGTGCTGCGTTTGAGGTGTTGTAGCCCATGATATGCCGCCTCCCATCCCGAGTACGTTGGTAGTGTGTTTAAGCTTCGTTTGTGGTACGAGCGGGAGGTCCAATATCGCGCGGTCGCGTCTACAGACGCTGCGCCACGCGGATCTTGGCTGATCTCGCCCGAGGGTTGCGCGCAACCTCATCGGGTTGGGCAACCAAGGGTTTGCGGGTGATGACCTTGAGTATCGGCACGTTGCCGCACACGCACACCGGAATCTCCGGCGGACACGTGCACCCCTGGCTCATCTCCTTAAAGTGGTTCTTTACGATACGGTCCTCGAGCGAGTGATACGAGATGACGCAGATGCGTCCGCCCGGGTTGAGCCACCTTGTGGCAGCGTCAAGCCCTCGCTCGAGCACATCGAGTTCGTGATTGACCTCGATGCGAATGGCCTGGAAACTCTTCTTGGCTGGGTGTCCGCCATGCCGACGAGCGGCAGCGGGGATACCAGCCTTGATGATCTCGACAAACTGGCCGGTGGTTTCAATCGGCTCATGCTCGCGGCGGCGCACGATCTCACGCGCGATCTGCGAGGCAAACTTCTCTTCGCCGTAGACGCGTAGAATCCGGGCGAGGTCGTGTTCGTTATAGGTGTTGATGACCTCAGCTGCGTTTAAGGTGTTGTTACCCGGATCCATCCGCATGTCCAATGGGGCGTCCTCGTTGTACGAAAAGCCCCTGCCAGGGATATCGAGTTGCGGCGACGAAACGCCCAAGTCGAACAGGAAGCCATCGACCCCGGGCACCTCGGCCGAGCAAAGCAGCTCGTCCAAGTCGCCGAAGTTGCCCTTCAGTAGCTGGTGCGGGACGCCGGGAACCTCGCGGTCCAGACGGGCGCCAGCGGCCTCGAGGGCCATGTCGTCCTGATCGACGCCGAGCAAAAGGCCGGTCTCCCCCACCTGCGCGGCCATCTTTACCGAATGGCCGGCACCGCCAAGGGTGCAGTCGCAGACGACGGAGCCGCTCTTTAGCTGCAGCGACTCAAGCACTTCGCCGAGCATGACAGGTTCATGCCGATATTCTTGTGTCAAGATTCCACGCTCCATCCGTTACTCGTGCCTTGCCCTTACGAGAAGAAGAGGTCCAGCAGGGCCTCGTCGTCATCGTCCTCATCGGCCGTAGCGCGGTCCCAAACCTCAAGGTGGTCGTAGTTGCCCACAACCGTGACCTCGCGGTCGAGGTTCGCCTGCTTGCGGAGAGACTCAGAAAGACCGATACGACCCGCGCTGTCCACATCCATCGACGTGGTGCGCTTGTTGATCGCCCTCATGAGCTTCTGGTCGTTGATGTCACGCGGGTTAAAACCCTCGTGGCCCTCACGACCCGCGAAGAGTCCTTCGACCCACTTATCGAAGGCCTCGGCAGAGAACACGTACAGAGCATCGACATCCAGGGCTTTGAACACGCGAACGTGCTCTCCAAGCTCCTCGCGAAGGGGTGCAGGCAGGGATAGACGACCCTTTGCATCGAGATTGCGCTCGTATGCACCCGTCATTCCCATGTGCGCCCTCCCCTCGGTTACTCAGATGGCACGTACGCGGGGAACCACCCCGCCTGTCGACGTCATCAATAATATGGGGAACCGCCCCATTTTTCAACACCTTTACACCACACAAAAACCGAGCACCCCCCCCCCCCCCCC
>CABUTP010000239.1 GCA_902494545.1 uncultured Collinsella sp.
CGGCACGGAACGGGAGCTTAACGCCGCCCTCGGCTAGGCTGTCGAGCACGTCGGCAGGAAGCTCGCCCTTGGTGATGAGGTCGAGCCACCAGCGGTTGTTGATGCCGCTGGTCATACGCACGGCCTCGAGGTCTGCCTCGCTGGGGTTCTCCTTGGTGTAGACCGGAGTAAAGCAGTTGATCATGCCGATCTTGGCATCGGCGCGAATAGCGCCCTCGTCATAGGCGCGACGATAGTTGGCCACGGCCAGCGCGTGCGCCAGCGAGATGTGATACTGCACGGTGCGGGCGCGGTTGAAGTCGTGGAGCTGCGGGAACCACACGCCCTCCTGATAGCGCTGCTCGGGCTCGACGATGGGCTCGTTAAAGGTGAACCAGTACTTAATCTCCTGGCCAAACTCGTGGAAGGCGACGTCGGCGTAATGTGCGTAAGCCTCGACAACCTCACGGCTCTCCCAGCCGCCACGGTTAAAAAGGTAGGTGGGCATGTCAAAGTGGTACAAGTTGACAAACGGCTCCAGGCCGGCTTCGCGAGAGGCGCGGAACAACTCGTGATACCACGCGGCGCCTTCCTCGTTGAGGTTGCCGTCGGCATCGAGCAGACGGCTCCACTGGATGGAAGTGCGATAGGTACCCAGGCCCAAGTCCTTCAAAATGCGAAGGTCTTCCTGGTACTTGGCCATAAAGTCATTGCCGGCGTAAGAGCCAACGCAGTTGTAGAACGAACCCAGATCCTGGATGGACCAGGTGTCCCACAGGTTCTCGAGCTTGCCGCCCTGGTTCCACTGACCCTCAGTCTGCGGGCCGGACATAGCAGCGCCAAAGAAGAAGTCGTTGGGCAGCTGATACTGTGCCATCAAAGTCCTCGCTTTCGTGTTCTAGAACTTCCGGTTGGAGACGGGTTTGCTTTGGCAGGTTATCCGGCGCGGGCGCGCACCGGCCATACCGATATCCAACCCGCCAAAACAAAACCGTCCCCAAACGGTCGATCCTGTTGTGCGGAAGGATTCCGTTCGTTGCTTAAACTATAGTGCTCTGATTCTAAAAGTGAAGCGTCTTTTTCTTTTTTCTTTCTCGAGCTTCTTAGATAAAGGTTATATGGGTGCCTTGTTAAGGGTTATACTTACTTGCGTATTGATATATGTCGGAAAGGAGGTTCAATGATTCCCAAATACGAGGCGATAGCTGCAGATATTCGTCGAAGCATCGAGGATGGCACTCTTAAACCGGGCGACAAGCTTCCCACCGTCGTTGAGTTCTGCGAGCTCGATAGCGTTTCCAAAATCACCGTCAAACGAGCTATTGAACAAATCACCGAAGAAGGTCTTATTACCAGCCGACGCGGATCGGGTACCTACGTTAAGGACACGGCGGGACTTCCCGGTCAGGCGTTTTTCCAGGGCAAAAACGACCGTGCCCAGGGCTTTTCGTATGAGCACCGCGGGGAGAAGGTGACCTCGGTGGTCTACGATTTCTCGATTGTTAATCCACCAGCGGACATCGCAGCCCAGCTGGGAATTGCCGAGGATGACTTTGCCTATCACATCGTGCGTGTGCGTCAGGCTGATGAGAAGCCCATCGTTATCGAGTACACCTACATGCCCCTCGAGCTGATTCCGGGGCTGAAAAAGAAGGACCTGTACGGATCGGTCTACCGCTTTATCCGCGAGCAATGCGGGCTGAAGATTTCGAGCTTCCACCGCACCATTCGCGCCGTGGCAGCAACCGAGGAAGAAGCCGAGCGCTTGGACGCCAAGCCTGGCTCTCCCCTGCTCGAGCTCACCCAGATTGGCTTTTTGGACAGCGGCGCCGCCTTTGAGTATTCGGTCTCGCGCAACGTTGGCGACCGCTTTGAGTTGCACAACGTAACGTTGGCATAGGTTTTTGTAGTCATCCGGGCGCTCGCTTTGAGCTGTTTTGTGCAGCGCCCGCGCAACACAATGGGGGTATGAACATGTCCGATTTGATTAAGCTGACGCCGATCTTCCACGAGAAGATCTGGGGCGGCCGCCAGCTCGAAACCGTATTTGGCTACGACATTCCCGATGGACCCATCGGTGAGTGCTGGGCCATCTCGGCCCACCCCAACGGCGACTGCCAGATTGCGGAGGGCCCGTATGCAGACCACACGCTGTCGTGGCTGTGGGCCGAGCACCGCGAGCTCTTTGGCAACTGCCGGGACAAGGAGTTCCCACTGCTCATTAAGATTCTGGACGCCAAGGACGACCTTTCGATCCAGATTCATCCCAACGACGAGTACGCTGCCGAGCACGAGAACGGTAGCCTGGGCAAAACCGAGTGTTGGTATGTGCTGGACTGCGAGCCCGACGCCACGATCATCGTCGGCCAGCGTGCCAAGGACCGCGCCGAGGCCGCACAAATGATCGAGGAAGGACGTTGGGACGACATGCTCAACGTGTTGCCGATTCACAAGGGCGACTTTTTCCAGATTGATTCCGGTACCGTGCACGCCATCAAGACCGGCACGCTCATTTTGGAGACGCAGCAGTCGAGCGACGTGACGTATCGCCTGTACGACTACGACCGTCCCGGCACCGACGGCAAGCTGCGCCCACTGCACATTGAGCAGAGCCTCGACTGCATCGACTTTGATGCCCAGGCTCCGACCGACGGCACGGTGACCGCGCCCGAGGTGAACGGCGTGACCGAGCTCGAGTCTAACTCCTGCTACACCGTCGATCGTGTGCGCGTCGACGGCAGCAAGACCCTCGACCAGCGCTGGCCCTTCATGTGCCTGTCGGTCATCGACGGCGAAGGCACCGTCTGCGGCGACCCCGTCCACAAGGGAAGCCACCTGCTGGCCCCGAGCACCGTCAGCTCCATCGACCTCGAAGGCAAGATGGAACTGATCATCAGCCACCTGTAGGCCACCGGTCCCCAAGCGCTCGCCGGGACGGGGCGCGGGGTTTGGTCGCCTGCTCGGACAGTCCTGCTCGCACGGAGAGCACATTAAGTGCTCTCCGGCTCGTGCGGAACTCGCGATCGACCA
>CABUTP010000240.1 GCA_902494545.1 uncultured Collinsella sp.
CTCGTGGCGATAGGCATGGTGTCCCAGCTGCGCCAAGCGGCCACCACGTCGCGCGAGGGAGCATGCACGATGGGCCGCACACGAATTTCGGCTCGCATGCCCTCCACAGTACGACGGTAGAGCATGCTCACGCCTAGGCCCTCCTCCACCATCGCCATGATGGTGTAGTCGTCGGTTACCTCACTCGTCACGTGCGGCGACAGGCCATGCGCCGCAAATGCATCGAGCACCAGGCTCTGCTCGCCCTCATCCAGCAGCACAAACGGCTCGGACGCCAAATCGGCGAGCGTCACCTTTTCCTTTGCCGTCAGCGGATGCCCGACAGGCAACAGCGCCACCAACTCGTCGTGATAGACCACGCGCTTCTCGAGCCCTGCGGTAAATCCGCGTGCCGTAAAACAAAAATCAACCACGCCATCGTGCACCCACTGGGCGTTGCGTGTGTAATCACCCTGCTTGAGGGTAAAGCGTACGCCCGGGTGCAGCGCCCCAAAGTCGCGGATCACACGCGGCAACACGGTTCGACTCACGTTGGTAAACGTCGCAATACGAATATCAGTCGAGGAAAGTCCCAGCAGCTCCTGGCGCTTGCCCTCGAGCTCGGCCTCGGCGGTCACGATCTGGCGCAGGTACGGCAGATACTGCTTGCCGTCGCGCGTAAGCGAAACGCCCTGCTTGCCGCGCTCGATAAGCGTGGTGCCTAACTCGCGCTCGAGCGCCTTGACGGCCTGGCTCACCGCACTTTGCGTATAGCCCAGCTCATCGGCCGCGCCCTTAAGACTGCCGCGATCGACCACCATACAAACAATCTGATACCGCGATGCCATTGTGCCTCCCCATCAATGCAGACGTAAAACGTTTTGCCAGGGCTTTTTCTGCCAACATTAGTATTTCTTAATCATACTGAAGATACATTCGCTTTACTACATCCACATCTGGGAGCAGAATCCTTTTTACGAAACCGTTCTGTAACAAAAGGAGTCCCATGGATCGCAAAAAAGCAATCGCGCTCTCATTTTCCGTTCCCGTCGCATGGGGCTTTTCGTACCCCCTCATGAAGATCGGCATGGACAGCATGAACGCCACGAGCATCGTTGCGCTGCGCTGCATCATCGCCTTTGTGGCCTGCCTTTTGCTCTTCCACAAGCGCGCTTTCCGCATCAACCGCGACCTTATGGTCCGTGCCGCCATCATCGGCGCCATTATGGCAACCGAGCTCACCTGCATGTGCTTGGGCTCTAGCCTCACTTCTGCCTCCACTGCCGGCTTTTTGCAGAGCCTGACGGTCGTGATCGTGCCGTTTGCCAACGCCGCCCTGCTGCGCCGCGCCCCCGAACGCAAAGTGCTCGTCGGCACCGCCATCGTCACCTGCGGTATGTTGCTGCTCTCGGGCGCCGACTTCACCAGCCTGAACCCAGGCGCGCTCATCATGCTGCTCTCCGCCTTTGTCTATGCCGGCCATATCATTGTGGCGAAGCGCTTTGTCGAAGATATCGACCCGCTGGCTCTGGGCGTTTGGCAGCTGGGCTTCGGCGGCTTGTTCTCGGGTATCGCCGCATGCGTCTTTGGCGGTTTCACACTTCCCAGTACGCCCAGCGAGATCGTGGTCGTCGTCGCGCTCGCACTCATCTGCTCTGCCTACGGCTTTATCACCCAGACGCTCGTGCAGCCCCACGTGCCCGCCGAGACCACCGGCTTCGCCTTCTCGCTTGAGCCGGTCTGCTCCGCTGTCTTTTCGTTCTTCCTGGTTGGCGAGGTCCTGAGCCCCATCGCCTTCTTTGGCGCCGCCCTCATCCTAACCGGCGTCATGGTGGCAACCGTCGAGCTTCCGCGCCTCCGCGCACATGGACAAGCTCGCATGGCAGGAGCGCCCGAGCACGTCGCGTAGACCCCACTCTTCATACAGCCGTGGCATAAAGGCAACCGGTGCGCCTTTACAATAGATGCCAACAGAGTATCTGCCATAAAGGAGCCCCATGGACACCGCAACTCGCGACCGCAACATAGCAACTTGGTTGGGCGATGTGCCACAGCTGATACGTGACACTACGAACCAGCTGCTCGAGCGCATCGCCCTTTTGCGTGCCGAGCAGACTATCTACCCGGCACAAGACGACATCCTCAATGCCCTCGCCTACACGCCGGCCGACCAGGTCAAGGTTGTCATCTTGGGTCAAGACCCCTATCACGGACCCAACCAGGCCATGGGGCTGTCGTTCTCGGTCCCCGCGACGCAAACCAAGTTGCCGCCGAGCCTGCGCAACATCTATAAGGAACTCAAAGCCGATCTGGGCTGCCCCATTCCCGCCACGGGAGACCTAACCCCATGGGCACAGCAGGGCGTCCTGCTCCTCAACACCACGCTCACCGTGCGCGAGCATGCCGCGAACTCGCACGCCAAGCTGGGCTGGAGCACGCTCACCGACTACATTATCGAACGCTGCTGCCAGCTGCCCCAACCGGTAGTCTTTTTGGCATGGGGCCGCTTTGCCCAGCAGATGGTCGAAGGCAAGCTCGCCGCGATCGGTGCGGGCAAGGCAACCGGCAAGTTCTGCCTGGCATCCACGCACCCCTCGCCGCTTTCGGCCAACCGTGCCACGGCAGAACTCCCTGCCTTTATGGGGTCGCGCCCCTTCTCTGCTGCCAATCGGCTACTCGAACAGCACGGCTCGACCCCCGTCAACTGGACTTGCCTCGGCTAAAAACCGATACATCAAAAATAGCGCCCGACGGCTTCCCATCGGGCGCTTTTCCTATTCGGGCCAAATAAATTGTGTGCGGCCGGCCTCGCCGCCATCGATCAGCAGGCTCTGCCCGGTCATAAACCGGTTGGTCACGCCCACAAAGTAGATCCACTCGGCAATCTCTTGGGCAGTGGCCCAGCGCCTAAGCGGCGTGAGCTCCATAATCTGGTTCCACAGATGTTCGTCTTCCATCACGCAACGGTTGAGCGGCGTGATAACGCCGCCCGGGTCCACACTGTTGGCGATGGCCTGCGGTGCCA
>CABUTP010000241.1 GCA_902494545.1 uncultured Collinsella sp.
TAGTCGTTGGGGACGTTCTTGAATGACTAGTCGTTTAAGAACGTCCCCAACGACTACCCAAGGCGGTCTGACCCCATTGCGCCAAGCGGCGTGTGCCGTTAAGCGGAGAGGCGCATTGTTGACCCATCGTTTGGGCATACAATGGCTGTTGGCTTGCTGCGGTGAAGGCTCGTCCGCTCCGCAGTTATTTCTACCGTTAAAGGAGTATGTATGTCCGTTGAGGTCATGAGGTCTGTGATCGAGGCTGCCGAGGGTCGCGTGCCCGTCGACACGCTGTTTACCAATGCGCAGATTGTCGACGTGTACGGTCAGCGCGTGGCGCCCGGTAGCGTTGCCGTCAAGGACGGCGTAATCGTCGGCGTGCTCTACGACGGTCGCGACGATGCCGCCGGTACCTACGAGGCGACCGAGGTTATCGACTGCCAGGGTCGCTATATCGCTCCCGGCTTTATCGACGGGCATCTGCATATCGAGTCCTCGAACATCCGTCCCGCCGAGTATGCGCGCATGGCGGCGACGCGTGGCACCACCACTGCCATTGCCGACAGCCACGAGATCGCCAACGTTTCCGGCCTGGACGGCCTGCGCTTTATGATCGAGGACGGCCGTCGCGCTCCTATTTCCATTAAGTACATGATGCCCTCGTGTGTGCCCGCACTGCCCGATGAGCAGGCCGGTGCCGTGATTACCGCCGCCGATATGCAGGCGTTTTTTGCCGAGCATCCGGGCGACGTATTTGGCCTCGGCGAGATGATGAACCTGCCGGGCGTCTTTATGGCCGATCCCGAGACCTGCGCTCGCATTGACGCTGCCAATCAGACGCCGTCCAAACAGGTCGACGGCCATGCTCCGCTTGTTGCCGGCAAGGATCTCAACGCCTATGCCGCAGCGGGTATTATCGCCGACCACGAGTCGACGATTCCCGAGGAAGCGCTCGACAAGCTATCCCGCGGCATGTATGTCATGCTGCGCGAGGGCACCTGCAGCCACGACCTGGCCAACTTGTCGCCGATGCTGCTGGAGAACCCCGCCCGCGCCCGTCGTTGCTGCTTTGCGACCGACGACCGCGCTCCCTCAGATGCGCTTTCGACCGGTATGATTGACAATGCCTGCCGCGTGGCTATCGAGGCCGGTATTGACCCCGTGGTTGCCATCTCTATGGCGTCCCTGTCCACGGCCGAGGCGTTTGGCCTGGACCACGGTTGCCGCGACCCGCACGAGCTGCGTGGCGCCATCGCCCCGGGCAAGCGTGCCGACCTGCTGGTACTCAACGACCTGACGTTTGCCACGGCTCCGCATTGCGTGTATGCCGCCGGTGCTCTGGTGGCGCAGGACGGCACCTTTGTGGGCGAGATCGCACCCGAGATGGCCGAGGTTGCGGCCCTTGCCGATGAGCTGCGTGCTTCCGTTAAGCTGCCGAAGTTATCGCTCGACGTGTTCGACTATGCCTTTAAGCCGGGCGAGGCCGTGATCGATGTGATCCCGGGCATGGCTATCACGGGCATGGTTCGTCCCGAGACTGACGAGGACTTGCGTCGCATTATGCTTATCGAGCGCCATGGCCGCGGCGTGTCGCTGCAGGCCGAGGGCGTCGACGGCGACGGCCCCGCTGGCCTGGGCCTGGTTGGCAAGCATATCGGTCGCGGCTGGGTGCGTGGCTTTACCATCACCGGTGGTGCCATTGCCTCCACGATTGGCCACGATTCGCACAACGTATGCGTCGTGGGCGATAACGCTGCCGATATGATGGCTGCCGTCGAGGCTGTTGGCCAGGGCGGCCACGTGCTGGTGCGCAACGGCGAGGTCGTGGCGCGTATTCCGCTGGCGCTTGGTGGTCTGATGAGCGAGGGCACGGCCGAGGATGTCGCCGCACAGCACGACGACTTTATGGTCAAGGCGCGCGCCATGGGCATTGAGCCGCCGCTCGATCCCATCATGGGCATCATCTTCCTGCCCCTGCCGGTGATCCCGACGCTCCGCATCCGCCCCGAGGGCATGTTCGACGTCACCACCTTCACCTACGCCGACTAGTCATTGGGGACGTTCTTAAACGACTAGTCGTTGGGGACATTCTTTGGCGGGCTGCCTGACGCCGCGACCGTAGGCCTCTGGCATGTGTGAGCTATTTGCCAGGTCCTTGTAACGTTTACGCCCGCGGAGTCTTATTTGAGCTCCCTTTGGGTACGTTGGAATCGGATACACGTTCGATTCCAACAAGCCCGAAGGGAGCTTTTCTATGTTTAAACTGATTGCATCCGATATGGACGGCACGTTGCTTGACGAAAACGGCCAGGTGCCTCCCGAGACCTACGAACTGATTTTGGCGCTACGCGAGCATGGCGTGCATTTCGCCGCATCGTCAGGTCGTCGCTACGATCGCCTGTGCGAGTTCTTTGCGCCCGTTCGCGACAAGATGGACTTTGTCGCCGCTAACGGCGCCCAGGTCTACGCCGACGGTAAGATGGTAGACCGTGAGGTGTATTCCCACCTGGCGATTCGAAGGCTCGCCCAGGCCGTCAGGACGTTTCCCAATCTGCATCTTGCGCTCTTTGACCGAACCAAGTCCTTCCTGCTCGATGACGAGTGCAAGTTCGTGCGCGAGGTCGATAAGGACCTTCCCAATGCCGAGCGCATTTGGGAGCTGCCCGATCCCAACGTAAATATCATCAAAGCGAGTATCTTTTGCGACGACGGTGCCGTTATGGACAGTGCGTACGTGCTGCAGCGCGAACTCGGTCAGCTCTTTACTTTCGCGCCTTCGGGCAACGCGTGGATCGATGCCATGCAGCCTGGTGTGTCGAAGGCCTCGGGTATCGCGCAGCTCGCGGAGCATTACGGCATTGGACGCGACGAGGTCATGGCGTTTGGTGACTCGATGAACGACTACGAGATTATTCGCTTTGTCGGCACGGGCTGCGCGATGGAAAACGCGCGCCCCGCGCTCAAGGCGGTGGCCGATCGCGTCGTAGGCTGCA